>RZYD01000009.1 GCA_009930445.1 Bacteroidia bacterium
AATGGTGTATCCGGAAAGTAAGTTTTCCTTTAGATACCGGATACAAGCGTCTGTATTGGCGAAAAAAAGGCTTTCATCTTCATTTTCCAGTTGTGAAAAAATATTTCCCACGAAAAACTTTTTAACACCCGCAGCGGAAGATAGAAAATGTGTTATTGTCTGATGCTCCTGAATTGCCGTCTCCCCCATCTCCAGCATATCACCAAGAATCACCGCTTTGGGTGTATTGGGAATCATTAAAAAGGAGTCGAGTGCATTCTTCATGCTCGAAGGATTTGCATTATAGGCATCCATAATTACAGTATTTTTATCGGTATGGATTATCTGTGAGCGGTTGTTGGAAGGTATGTAATTTTCAATAGCTTGTTTTATTTTTTTTGTTGACACATGAAAGTATTTTCCTACAGCAATAGCCGCCATAATATTATAGAGGTTATAGGCTCCGAACAGGGGACTATTGATTTCTGTTTCGAAGGGTTTGAAATAGGGCGATTGTCCTTTGATGTGTGCCTGAATTTTAGGCGGGGTCCGGGTGAGTGTGCCTGATACATGAAAAGTATCTTTCCCCCAGGCAATATGCGATGGATAGTTAAGCCAGGCGGAAAAGCAGGGATCATCGCCCGGGAAAAACAGAGTCCCGTTTTTTTTGGTTACATGGTCGAAGAGGGCTTTTTTTGTTTGAAAAATAGTTTCTTTATTGGTGAACCCTTCCAGGTGTGCTTTTCCGATGTTGGTGATAAGGGCCACGTCGGGGTCGGCAATACGGCAGAGTGCTGCAATTTCTCCCGGATGATTGGCTCCCATTTCTAATACCGCCATTTCAGTCTCCGACGGGATGGAAAGAAGGGTTAGCGGTACCCCAATATGATTGTTGAGATTCCCGTGAGTTGATGCCGTATTATAGGAGGTGGAGAGTACGGCATGGATTAATTCTTTTGTAGTGGTTTTACCGTTGGTGCCGGTAATTCCGATAATTTTTGCTGATAAATGTTTCCGGTGTTCTGCTGCAAGTTGCTGAAGGGCCAACAGCGCACTTTTTCTTTGCACAGTTTTTTGCGGTGGGGTAGGGGTAGGTTCATCGGTGATTACATAGGCAGCTCCTTTTGCCAGGGCTTCAGGGGCATAGTCATTTCCATTGAAGGATTGGCCTTTTAGGGCGAAGAACAGACTGCCCGGGCGGATGGATCTGGAGTCGGTATCGATCAGCGGATGCCGTAAAAAAAGTGCGTAGAGGTCTTTTGTTTGCATGGGTTAAAGGTAGAAAAAAAAGAAAAAAAGAGGCAACTGCTACGCAGATGCCTCTGAAAAAATATCATAAATCAGAATTAATTTCCTTTTACCTGACTGCCCACGCGATCCATAGCACAGCGGAAACCGATGAAGTTAGTTGCTTCTTTTTCATCGAGATAGCGGCGAACAGAGGGGCTTAGGTAGTAGGCCGGATCTTTCCAGCTGCCACCTTTAAATACGCGGGTATGGTCGCTGATCAGGGAGCGATCGCCATAGGCGTACATGGCCTGCGTGGTATTGCTGCCATCCTGAGGTTGTGATGCCCAGTCGACACCAGCGAGTGATTGATGGTCACCGTCGAGGTAGTTGATATTGTCTGCTTTTCTGTAGTTTCTGCGGGTAAGGCTTTCTTCCACGGTGACATCACGGTATTTTATCCGTCCCATAGAGTCTTTTTCCACCAAAAACCCTTCTTCGTCTTTTTCTTTCGTCTGGAATACATTTCCACGGAAGGGGTTAATGTCCTCAATATCTTCGAAAGAGGCCGGGCGGTAAACGTCCAATACCCATTCGGATACGTTGCCCCCCATATTGTAGAGGCCATAATCGTTGGGCCAGTATGAACCTACCTGAGCCGGGATCATCGCTCCGTCGTTCAGGTTTCCGGCTACGCCCATGTAATCACCGCGACCCCGTTTGAAATTGGCAATAATAGAGCCGTAGTATTTTTTATCATCGGTACGGACAATATTTCCGTTCCAGGGGTAGATTCTACGTTCCACAACCCGATTGAAGAGTGTGTTTCCGATGAGTCCAAGTGCCGCATATTCCCATTCTGCTTCGGTGGGCAGGCGGTATTTAGGCAGGAGGATTCCATCTTCCCAGCGCACGGGGCGCTCTCCTGATTCGCTGCTTAGGTCGGGGAGGTTTTTATTAACCAGACCCTGGTATTGTCCGGCCAGATAGGCTTCGGTGTTGAAGTTATTTTCGTTCATCTGATCCGGGTCGGGGTCGAGGATCCCTTCTTTAATCAGGATCATTTCGTTGACCCGGTCGGTTCGCCAGGTGCAGTAATCCATAGCCTGAACCCAGTTTACCCCCACCACCGGATAACTTCTGTAAGCAGGATGCCTGAAATAGTTTTCCACGAGGGGTTCGTTATATCCTAGTTTTTCGCGCCACACCAGCGTGTCGATCAGCGCATTTTTAACAATTTGGGGGTAATCCTGCCCAAATACACGGCTGAGCCAGTGCAGGTATTCCAGGTAATCGACGTTAGATACCTCTGTTTCATCCATATAAAAGGATGAAATGGTTACTCTGCGTGGTGCGTTATCGTATTCACCTAAAACATTTTCCTGGGTGTTCCCCATTACAAAAGTACCGCCTTCAATGAAAACGAGGCCGGGTCCTGCAACTTGCTCTCGGAAATCGGTCTGTACTTCAAATCCTCCCATTTTCGGGTCATTGTAGGCCCATCCTGTAGTTTTTGAATAATTCCCTTTACTGTTACATCCGGTAAACATAAGACCGATGCCCAGTAACAACGTGAGTGCTAATAGGTTTTTTCTTACAATCATTTTGTTTGCTATGCTATTAATTTATATATCTAACTAAAAAGCAGGTGAACTTATTGTTCTGATCGTTCTGCGTTTATCTCTTTCGATGCAAAATTCCCATGCAAATGAAATTTCATGTGCACCACCAGACGCCATGGAAAGATCACTCATCGTAATATCGAAACTGTAGCCCACTTTCCAGTTATTGTGTTTAAATCCTACCAATACAATGGCTGCATCAAAATTTTCAAAGTTATGCCGCATCCATGCCCCGACAACAAAAGGGTAGTAATCGACATAACAGCCCATATTCAGTTGGTGAAATTCTCCTTGTTGCTGGAACAAAAAGTTGGGGGAAACCACCATAGGCTCGTTGTGTGCATTTTCACCCACAATAAAATTTGCCCCGCCATGTACCGTTAATTTCATTTGAAGCTGATTGTCGGTGAGGTTATAAAAGCCGTTATCGGGGGTTGTCAGGTGATGTGCAGCAAATCCACCGTAGAATTTCCCTTTAAAACTAAGAAATGCCCCGGCGCTGAAGTCCACATACCCAAGCGAAAGGTTGGCAGGTGGCGTTTCCAGTGTGTTGCTACCAATGGTTCCACTCACCGGGTCGATCATGTCGCCAAATACCAACTTATTCCAATCGAGTTTCGTTTGAATATAGGTAGCCTGAAAACCGGCACTAAGGTATACCTCCCTTGCCACCTGAAGGTGGTAGCTGTATAATCCGCTGATGGTGCTGGTTTTCATAGCCCCGTCACCCATATTATCGCTGTTAAACATCATTCCGTATCCGCTGTTGATCCGGTCGAGCGATTGGTCGAATGCTGCATTGTAATTAACAAAATTTCCGGAAATGGATGGCCACTGGTTGCGGTAATTTAACGTCAGACGTCCGCACCAGGTACTTCCTGTAAGGGCAGGATTCAGAAACATCGGGCTGGCGTAAAACTGCGAAAACGAGGCATCCTGAGCCTTTAAACCTAGTGTGAATGGAATTAAAACAGTGATTATGGCAATGATTTTCTTCATAAAGAATGACCCTAAAATTCGGCTAACAATAATACAAATATTTTTTTTAAAACGATTTAAAAATCACAATATTCTCCAAAAATACCTGATTTAGCCATACGGAGGGTGTTTTTTTTTGTTTTTCCAGCGTATTCATTCCTGACTCTTTGCCTGCCTTTAAATTGTTTTATGGGTTGTAAGCAACTTGTTCATTACTTATGGGTTTTTAATTATTTCGGCTGTAATACAATTTTTAACCCTTTATTCGTTTATATAGCACACACGAAAGCGCATATGAAAAAATATTTTTTGTTGGTTTTATTCTGTGGAATTATTTTGCGGCTCACTTATGCACAAACGTTGAATGTGACCTTGGAATGGAACTCCCCGATTACTTATACTCTTTCTGAAGAATCTACGCGCTGCGTTATGACATTTAACGACGCTGCTTCGCATTTCGATTATGGTTTGTTGCCGGTATGGTATGGCAGGGTGCCGGCTGTTTCGGTGCTCCCTGGCCATTCTGCTAATGTCGAAATCGCAAAAATGATATTTGAAACCGTTCCTCCAATGGAAATGGACGCAAGTGGTACCGAACTGATTCCTGACGAAGTGGTTGTGATGGTGAAGCAATCTTCTTCCTCCTCTGCCTTGGAGGTATATGTTGTTCCCTTTCGGAAAAATCCCTTCACCGATACTTTTGAACGGCTTGTTTCGTTTTCGTTGTCAGTAATTTCGGGCGACCCACTGCCCGCGGATAAAAGTGTTCCGGCTGATTTTGTTGCAGAATCAAAACTTGCTGAGGGAAATTGGTACACCTTTTACACGGAAGTCGAGGGTATGCATCAGCTTTCTGTAGCCGATCTGGAAGCCATGGGCGTGCCGGTGGCTTCCCTGAAACCATCAACGCTGAAAATTTTTGGCAACGGGGGAGGCATGGTACCAGTCAGCATTCAGGATGCGCGTTATGATGACTTGAATGAAATCGCCATTATTGTAACTGGTGCCGCCGATGGGATTTTTGATGGTTCCGATAAAATTATTTTTTACGGTCACTCGCCCCATCGCTGGACTTACAACGTTGCCCGGGATGCCTTTCAAATGGTTCAGAATATTTATTCCGACCGTACCGGATATTTTTTAACGTATGGGGGAATAGATGGTAAACGGATCAACAAGATGGCACAATCACCTTCTTCAGCGACGCATACGGTGAATACCGTTAATTATTATCTGAATCATGAATTGGAGGAAGTCAACCTGATTGGTTCCGGTCGCCGTTGGTACGGCGAAATTTTTGATGTACAGCGGAATTATACCTATTCTTTCCATTTGCCTGACCTGGATAACAATGCCCCGGTTAATGTTTATGCCGCTTTTGCTGCACGTTCCACATCCTCCAGTAGCTTCTCAGTATTGTTAAACGGCGAATCCTATTCGGTTCCTATACAATATATCAGCCTCGAATATGCCGGCGCTTACGCACGAAGAGGTACCTTAAATAAGTCTTTTGTTTCTTCCGATCCCACCCTCCAGGTGAGTATTACCTATAATAAACCTAATAACAGCGCTCTGGGGTGGCTCGATTATTTTACGGTTAATGCACGTCGTAATCTTGTTTTTACAGGAGGGCAGATGTTATTCTGCGATACCGAATCGGTAGGTCAGGGAAACCGGAGCAATTTTGTGCTTTCAAATGTTACTTCTTCCGTAAATGTTTATGATGTAACTGACCATCAGCAGGTGCAAATGGTTGAGGTTACACGGCAGGGGAACCAGCTCTCTTTTGTTACCGAAACCGACCAGCTACGGTTGTTTTTGGCTGTTGATGGTGATTATCGGACGCCAATAACGGGAAAGAAAATTTCAAACCAGAACCTCCACTCCCATTCTGCGGTGAATTTAGTGATTGTTACACCCCATGAATTTTTGGATCAGGCCAATCAGTTAGCAGCTTTTCATAAAGCGGAAGGCCTTTCTGCCCGTGTGGTAAATGTGTTTGATATCTATAATGAATTTTCCGGTGGTGTGCAGGATATCTCCGCAATCCGCGATTACCTGAGGATGCTTTATGTTAGAGATACCAGCGAAAATCGACTCAAATATCTTTTGCTTTTTGGCGATGGGTCGTATGACTACAAAAACAAAATTCCGAATAATTCGAATTTTATCCCTACCTGGCAGTCGGATAATTCTGAAGATGGAACGGATTCCTACACAACCGATGATTTTTATGGATTTCTGGATCCTGATGAAGGATTGGTGAGAGGCGATAAGCTGAACCTGGGAATTGGACGATTGACTGTTACAACGGTTGAAGAGGCAGAAATGGCCCTGGATAAAATTTTTCATTACGCTTCGATGAATCCTGAAGTGATGGGCGATTGGCGTAATTCAATTACCCTCGTGGCCGACGATGAAGATGGCGGACTTCATGTTTTTGATGCTGAACGGCTGTCGCGGCTCCTGGATACATCTTCTTTAGCTTATAATGTGGATAAAATATATAGCGATGCATATCCTCAGGTTGTGGCTTCGGGCGGTGCCCGCTATCCTGATGTGACGGAAGCCATTAATACAAAAATGGCCAAAGGAACCCTTATCATGAATTATGTGGGGCATGGGGGAGAAGTTGGTTGGGCGCTCGAACGAATCCTGGAACTTTCGGACATAAATTTCTGGACTAATTATAATCAATTGTCGCTTTTTATTACTGCCACGTGTGAATTTGCCCGTTTTGATGATCCAAAGCGTGTTTCAGCCGGAGAACAAGTGTTTTTGAATCAAAAAGGAGGCGGGGTTGCCCTCATGACAACTACCCGGGCTACCTTTGCTGGTTCGAACGCAACCTTGAACAAATCCATTTACACGCATGCGTTTACCCGTATTAATGGCGAATATCCCCGTATGGGTGACCTGATGCGAAAGGCTAAGGAGGCATCAGGCTCTGGAATGAATGCCCAAAAGTTTATCCTGATCGGCGATCCTGCTTTACGTCTTGCTTATCCGGAATTAAAAGTATCTACTACCCATTTTAATGAAACTCCCGTAGGAGCTGAAAATGATACCATCCGTGCGCTGGATTTTATCACCATTTCGGGCGTAGTTACCGATTATTATGGAAATCCACTTCCTGATTTTCAGGGAATTGTTTATCCGACTGTATTCGACAAACCTTCGGAGATTACTACGCTGGGTAACGACCCGAACAGTCCCACGATTGCTTTCGATCTTCAAAACAGAATTCTGTTTAAAGGGCAGGCTGAAGTTATCAATGGTGCCTTTTCTTTTTCGTTCCTCGTGCCTAAAGATATTAATTACAGCTATGGCCGGGGTAAAGTGAGTTATTATGTGACTAGTGCATTTCTTGATGGATCAGGGTACGACGATCATTTTATTATTGGCGGTTACAGCAACAATGCACAGGATGATGAGCAGGGACCGGAAATTCGTTTATACATGAATGATCCTTTCTTTATTGATGGAGGCCTTACTCATGCCAATCCGGTGGTTTATGCGGAAATTTTTGATGCATCAGGAATTAATATCGGCACGGGCATAGGTCATGACCTTACCGCAATTCTTGATGGCAACTCCGATAAGGTGTATGTACTGAATGATTTTTATCAGGGCGGTTTGAATCGCTATCAGAGCGGTACCGTCAGTTATCCGCTGTTCAATCTTGAGGCAGGACGTCATACACTGGAGCTTAAGGTTTGGGACGCCCTTAATAATAGTGCAACCGCATCTGTTTCCTTTACGGTTGCCGGAAAAGAAGACGTTATTCTGGATAATTTTTATGCCTGCCCCAATCCGTTTTCCGGTGAGACACGCCTGTTTTTTGAACATAACCAGTCGGGCGAAAATTTGCGCATGCAGTACCACTTTTTCGACCTTTCCGGACGGTTGGTTCGCTACATGGATGTGAATCAAGGGGTTTCTGCCTTCCGGACTTCAGCTGTGACCTGGGATGGAACCAACGATGCCGGTACGTTTTTACCCGGAGGTTTGTATATTTGCAAATTGATTGTTACCAATGAATCCATGCATTCAGCGGTAATAACCAGCAAATTTATCCTTAACCGATAAATGCTGTTTTATTAGCTATAGGTGCCTTGTTTTATCCGAGAGGATTGCTGTTAGTATGAGGGTGAGAGCGCTATTGAAAATCGTATGATTGCTTATCTTATGAAAAAAAATTTACTACTGCCTCTTTTTTTAATTACGGGTGTTGCCGTCCATTGTTCTGTACAGGCGCAGGCACAACCACGTACTATCCAATGGAATACCTCTTCCGGAATGGAAGACACCGTGTTTCTCTCTTTTCGTGAGGCTTTTTACAGCGATGAAGATCCATTTTATCCCCTGTATTATGAATCATTTTATGCCGGTAGGGGATACCAAACCCGGGTGGAAGTCACCCATACGGTTTTTGAAGTTGTTGCTCCTGAAACCCTTCCGTCTTCCTTGACCCAACAGGCTATTCCCGCCACTTTTTCCTATGAAACTTCCTGCGGAATTCAGCGAAATCAGTCTGTCACCAGCCTGTATATTAACCCATTTATTATCGATCAGGGGATCGTATACCGTCTGACTCATTTTACCCTATTAATCCGGCAGGAGGAAACCGCCAGGGCTGCATCTCAGTTTTATGACATCCAAAGCTCGCCATTAGCTGAGGGCAACTGGTATAAGTTTTACCTCTATGAGTCGGGTATGTATGCTCTTCGTGGCAGTGATTTGCAACAACAAGGTATCGATATTGCCTCAATTAATCCGGATAACCTGGCTGTTTTTGGAAACGGGGGTGAGATGTTGGCCGAACCTAATGCGGAAAACCAGAACCAAGGGCTCAGGGAAATCGCAATTTTAGTTGAGGATGGAAACGACGGCTCTTTTGACCCTGAAGATTATCTGGTGTTTTATGGGGAAGGGCCCCGGATTTGGCGTTTTAATCCGGCATACTACCGCTATACGCATTCTACACACGTTTATTCGGATAAAACTGCCTGTTTTCTGACCGTAAAGGATACACCCGGTAAAAGAATCCAATCTGTGGCTTCCGTCAATGATTCGGTGACCCATAAGGATAACCGTTATCAAAAGCTTTATGTCCACGAAGAAGAAACGGTAAGTCTGGTGAAATCAGGCAAAAACTGGTTTGGACACTCTTTCTCTCCAAACGACACCTCGTTTACCCTGGATGATATTTATTTTCCTGCAATTGACACGACTTCCCCGGTTATGCTGATTACTGAATTCGTTGGCCGATCCATTAGCGATGATTGCTCTTTTTTTGTTTCTTATAACGATTCTATTGTTTCTACCAGTCAGATACGAAATATTTCTCCTACCGATAATTCTACTTTTGCCCGATCCAAATCCATGATAAAAAAAATAACCCCTTCAGCCGATGATTCTATTGTTCTGAATATTGAATTTCAGAAAGGCAATAATACCAGTAGGGGTTGGATTGATTTCATTGAACTTCATGGTACTTGTTTTTTGCATTTTACGGGCCGTCAGTTTCGGTTCCATAATCTGGATACCTATGGTTACGAACAGG
Organism: Bacteroidia bacterium; assembly: GCA_009930445.1. GTDB lineage: Bacteria > Bacteroidota > Bacteroidia > Bacteroidales > BM520 > BM520. The sequence goes on from RZYD01000009.1 coordinate 9,373, forward strand.
TTACAGAATTTTCAATTCACCTTGAAACTCCGGAGATGCAACTATGGGATATCTCTGATTTTCATAATCCGGTTTCGGTTCAATATGAAATCCGAAATGATTCAGCGGTCTTTGTACACCGCACCGATGTGTTGCATGAATATATTGCTTTTAATGGCTCCGATTATCTGACCCCCGAATGGAGCGGGAAGATGGAAAATCAAAACCTGTACGATATTGACCCGGTAGATTATCTCATTATAACGCATCCTGATTTTTATACCCAGGCCCGGCGGCTTGCTGATTTCCATGAAGCACGAGAAGGTTTTTCTACTTTGATTGTTACGCCCGGAAAAATTTATAACGAATTTTCATCGGGAATACAAGATGTTACCGCCATCCGTGATTTTATCCGTATGATGTACCTTCAAAGTGAAGGCAAACAACCGGCCCATGTGTTGCTGATGGGGGATGGTTCTTACGATTATAAAGATCGCCTTTCTGCGAATACAAATTTTGTCCCGGCCTTTCAGTCCGAAGAATCCCTGAGAATTGGTTCTTCCTGGGTTACTGACGATTATTATGCCCTGATGGATGAGAATGAGGGGGATGATGCCTTCGGTTTGCTGGATATCGGCGTGGGCCGTTTCCCGGTGTCTACTCCCGGAGAAGCCGATATGCTGATTGATAAAATTGAACATTATCTGTCCCCAACACCCTCCAATCAACAGCCATGGAAAAACTCCATAGTATTTATTGGCGATGATGAGGATTCAAATCTTCATTTTATTCAGGTAGAAACCCTCACTTCCCGGGTGAGTTCCTTTTACCCCCGCTTCAATATACAGAAAATTTATTTTGATGCTTATCAGCGTATTGCTGTTTCAGGCGGATATCGTTTTCCGGATGCCAAAACAGCGCTATGGAATGCAGTGGAGCAAGGCGCTTTAATTGTTAATTATACAGGCCATGGAGGGGAAACCGGATGGGGTAACGAAAATGTGCTGGAAATACCGGATATTAATGCCTGGACGAATTATGACCATATGTCGGTATTTATCACAGCAACCTGTGCCTTCAGCCGGTTTGATAACCCGGAGAAGACCTCGGCAGGCGAATTGGTGATCATGAATCCCAACGGTGGCGCTGTGGCAATGCTGACTACCTCCCGTATTTCGTTCGCCACCATGAATTTTACACTGAATCAGCGTATTTATGATATCGCCCTGAGGCGCACTCCTGAAGGTCAGCCTACTTTGGGTGACATTATGCAATATGCTAAGGTGCCGCATTATTCCAGTACAAAGAATTTTGTAATCTTTGGCGACCCCGCACTGCCGCTTGCACTTCCCTCCTATACAGTAACAACCGATGAAGTGCTGCTTGCCACCGGAATTCAGGCAGCCTCTGATACCGTCAGGGCGCTGGATACCTTTGTGATTCATGGATCTATCCGGGATTCAGTCGATAAACTTGTTAGCGGTTTTTCCGGAAGTGTGAATATCAGGGTCTTTGATAAACCTTCCGTCTATTCTACTCTTGGACAAGCCCCGGCCAGCCTGGAAGCTTCGTTTACCCTACAGGATAAACTGCTTTTCGATGGCCTTGCCCAAGTTATAAATGGTCGCTTTTCAGCAGAAATTCTTATCCCGAAAGAGATAAATTATGCGTTTGGAAAAGGAAAAATAAGTTATTATGCCATCGATAGCCTGCAGCTTTCCGATGCGGCCGGTAGTTATGACTCCCTGATAATCGGAGGGTACAATGCTGAAGCAATGCACGATTTCAACGGGCCTGTCGTGTCGGCGTACATGAACAATACCGATTTTATTACCGGGGATATAACCAACGAAAATCCTGTGTTGTTGGTTGAGTTATCAGACCCCTGTGGCATTAACGCTATTGGCAGCAGTATCGGCCATGATTTGATCGCCTGGCTTGATGATCGCGTAGACCAGATAATTCCACTGAATCCTTATTATTCTCCTGCCCCGGGCCTATTTCATTCCGGACGTGTTATCTATCCCTTTCATGGGCTCTCGGAAGGGTTGCATACGCTTACGGTTAAAGCGTGGGATATGTGCAATAATTCGACTCAAACAACCATTGACTTTTGGGTTTCTTCCACACTCGGAGTTGAAATAAGTAATCTTAAAGTTACTCCAAATCCTTTTGCCTCCTTTACCTCGCTTACTTTTTTGCATAATATGCCTGGACGGACCCTGGAAGTGATTTGGGAGATTTTCGATGCCACCGGCCGAAATATCCGTACCATAGAAAATACAACCTATTGTGAAAGTACAGCGGCCGGCCCCTTCTTTTGGGATGGGCTAAAATCTAACGGTGATAAAGCAGGCAGTGGCGTGTATCCGTTCCGAATCAGCATCCGAAGTAATACCGGCCAATATACATTATCCGGTGGAACACTTCTGGTTCGGTAAACAATATCCCGTAAGGTAATGCGTTTTAAAGTCATGTTTTATAAATTTTTATATTTGCAACCGAAAAAAAACACCATTTATGCAAAAAAATCGTATTGTCATAGCGTTTAGCCTTATAATGCTGTGCTGTGGCCTTGTGAATGTTACTTATGCACAGGGGGGATGGAGCTTATTAAAGGAGGGTCAGAAGCTGAATACGGTAGGCGCCGCTGTAACTTTTACTATGTTATCGCCTGATGCTCGTTCCGGTGCTATGGGCGATGTTGGCGTAAGCTCCAGTCCTGATGCCAATTCGATGCACTGGAACCCTGCCAAATATGCCTTTATTGATTCTGAATTGGGTTTTGCCGTGAATTATACTCCGTGGATGCGATCGCTGGTGAATGATATTAATCTGGCCCATGTAGCTGGTTTTAAACGGCTCGATAAGTATTCCACTTTTGCCGCATCACTTACTTACTTTTCGTTGGGCGATATTACCTTTACCAGCGAAACAGGGGAAAATCTTGGAATCTATCGGCCAAATGAATTTACTATCGATGGAACCTATGCACGTAAATTTAGTGAAAAAATATCTGGCGCCGTAGCCGGCAGGTTTATCTATTCCAATCTTACCCAGGGACAGGATGTCGGGGGCGCCTCAACCCATGCCGGTATCTCTGTCGCCGCTGATGTGGCAATGTATTACACTACTCCAATCGATTTTAACACAATGAGTGGGGGTAGCTTTAATTTTGGCGTGAATATTTCCAATATCGGATCAAAAATATCATATAGTGATGCCAATACCGACAGGGATTTTATTCCTACTAACCTTCGGATAGGCCCTTCGCTTACCATGGATATCGACGATTATAACCGCCTTACCGTAATGATCGATTTTAATAAATTGTTAATCCCAACGCCCCCACAATATTACCTCGATAGCTTTAACCTCGATAATGAACCCGTGGTTAAATATGGAATGGATCCCAATGTTTCGGTGGTACAGGGAATGTTGCAATCGTTTTACGATGCCCCCGGATATGTTGATGAACTCACCGGTGAACAGTTACTCACTCCTTTTCGTGAAGAGTTGCGGGAATTGCAGATCTCTGCCGGCCTGGAGTATTGGTACGATAAACAGTTTGCTTTGCGGGGTGGATACTTTTTTGAACATGCCACCAAGGGTGGACGTCAGTATTTTACCGTGGGTGCTGGCTTGAAATATAATGTTTTTGGTCTTGATTTCTCCTACCTTATCCCCATCGGACAACGTAACCCGCTGGAGAATACGTTGCGTTTTTCTTTGTTGTTTGATTTTGACGCTTTTCAGGATCAAAACCGTAGAAATTAATCCCTTATGGTTCGGATAGGCTTTGGATATGATGTACATCGTCTGGAGGAAGGGCTTCCTTTGACACTGGGCGGTGTGCTGATTCCGGGTCGTAAGGGCGGGGTGGGCCACAGTGACGCTGATGGATTGGTGCATGCACTGTGCGATGCCCTTCTGGGTGCGCTTGCACTGGGCGATATCGGACTACACTTCCCGGATACGGATCAGCAATACAAAGGAATAAATAGTTTGCTGCTCCTGGAAAAAGTAATGTCGCTTGTTCGCGAAAAAGGCTATGAAGTGGGGAATGCTGATCTTACGCTGGCTTTACAGCACCCTAAAGTAGCCCCTTTTATTTCTTCCATGCGTGCATCCCTTTCTTCCGCCATGCGCATCACGCCTGAACAGATTTCAGTGAAGGCTACCACTACGGAAGGCCTGGGCCTTGAAGGTCGGGAGGAGGGGTTCTCCGCTTACGCCGTTGTACTCCTTTATAAGAAATAAGGAATTCAGATTTCGCACTTACTTTTTCAAATCACACCTATTAACGAATATTCAATATCCAATGAATTGTTAATAATCTTCTATGGGATAGTTTGATCAAATAGTTGATTGTTGGGTATTGCATATTGGATATTATTTTAATTATAGAAATTGAGGTTGAAATATTACAACCAGAAATATGCGGCAAGAGAAAAAAACACGCTATTCAATTAAAAAACATTCATAAATTATCAGGCGTTATGTGCACGGGATATTTGCACCCCTCCATGGCAATTATGCATCGAGAGAATTGCCATAGATCCGGTCTGACCGACAATTATGGATTCAATAAACTGTTGCTATTCAAATATTTATTATACACGCCTGTATGCTAACTTCTTGATAGTAAAAACTTTATAATTTTAACTGCGAAACTTAAGTGACTATTAATAGTTCTGCTTATTTCCAGAATTCATCCCTGAAATTTACCATCACGGCTTTTTTAATTCCCCGGGTTATCGCTGTGTACAACCACCGGAACCACTCCTTATCGGGAGGCTCTTTTCTGTATCCCGGATCAATAAATACGGTATCCCATTGCCCTCCCTGTGTTTTATGACAAGTAATTGCATAGGCGAATTTAACTTGTAAGGCGTTGAACCATGGGTTATTACGTGCTAATTGCATTTTTTCCTTAGCCGACGAAATGTCGGAATAATCCTCCAGAACTGCATTCCAAAGCCGTAGTGTTTGTTCCCGGGTTAATGACGGGGCTTCTGTTGTCAGGGTATCGATCAGGATTTTTACCTCCATCTGTTGTTCGTCGGGGTAATCGGGAAAGTGAATATCCACATCTGCAAAACGAAATCCGTAATGGGTTTCAATGGATTTTACCCTGAGCACTTCAAGGGTATCCCCGTTGGCAATAAAGGGTGTTTTGGCCTCTTTTGGAAGCCAGAAGTAGTTGTTTTTTACTACCATCAGCCGATCGCCTGCGTTAATTTCTCCTTCCCGGAAAAGAATTCGTTTTCGTATCTCCTGGTTAAACAGATTGGCCCGTTTGTTCGATCGTGTAATAATTACTGCATCTTTGTTATCGGACGAACAATAGGCGCTTTCCAGTGCATCCTGCAGATCATAGCCGTTAATGGGGATAAAATCGGGGAATCGATGCCCGTCGAATAGTGGCAGATTGAAATTTTCGGTGTTGATGCGTTTTCTGACTTCTGTGGCATGGGCAAGTATACCGGATTCCTGTTCCTGTCGGACAACTTCCGTTAATTCGTGAAAATGAAAATAGTACGGATACCGTGCGCGCAAATGTGCGGCATCGAGGGCCGGACTGATACTAAAGCCGACTGGTGGAAGCTGGGCGCTGTCGCCTAGTAACAGCAATTTGCAATTTTCTCCTGAAAAAACAAACTCCATAATGTCGTCAAGAATATTCATCCCGGTTACCGTGTTTTTGCCTGATTGTGCAGTATAACCGGGGATCATTGATGCCTCATCGATAATGAAAAGGGTGTTCTTGTTTTTATTTATTGCCCGTGAAAGTTTGATATTTCCTTCCGGCGTGCTGCCGGCAAAATAGATGTATTTGTGGATGGTGAAGGCCTGTTGGCTGCTGTAATTTGCCAGAATTTTAGCGGCCCGGCCCGTCGGGGCCAGCAGAATAGTGCGTTGATGAATCACAGGCGAACATTTCACCAGTGCGCTGACCATCGCCGTTTTTCCCGTTCCGGCATAACCGGAAAGAATAAATACTTGCCCCCGGGTAGTATTTAATGCAAAGGATGCCAATCGTTTGATTAATAATTGCTGTCCCTGTGTTGGCGTGAATGCCAGGGTATTCTGCATTTCTTTAATGAAGTTGGCGTATTGTTTCAGATCCATAGCAGGCTTTTAGAATGGATAACCGATTCCGATGTTCCAGGTGATGTCCCGAAACCTTAACCCGTTAAAAGTCCATTTATTGCCCGGTGTACCTGCCGGATCATGGACAGGGACTCCTGCATCCAGCCGGATAACAAAGAAATCAAAGTCGAGCCTGATGCCTAAACCGGAGGAGAGGGAAAGTTCGGTCAGAAAGTCGCTGAACTCAAATTTACCGCCGGGAAAATCTTCATTTTCGTTTAGCAACCAGATATTTCCTGCATCTACAAAAAAGGCCCCTTTAAACCATTGATAGATCGGAAAGCGGTATTCTATGTTCATTTCCAGTAACATATCTCCAATGCGTTCGATATAGAGTGTGTCATTGGAGAATGAACCGGGTCCGAGTGTGCGTATTTTCCATCCGCGCATGTCATTGGATCCGCCTCCGTAAAAGCCTTTTTCAAAAGGCATTACCACCGAATTTCCGTAGGGAAGGCCCAACCCGGCCCGGATTCGGTAAACCATCTGGTTGTCGTAGGGCAAATTGTTGTAGTAGCGGTAATCTACTTCTCCCTTGACGTATTGGGCGTACCGGATGTTGAACAGGGTGTAATACCCCTGTTCTGTTAGCTCGCCTCCTGAAAAAGCATTATAAGCCCGTAACAGGTTGCCGGATGTCTCCACATTGAGTTTCAGAAAGCTGAAGCTCCGGGCTTTATTTATGCTTTGTGTAGACCGAACAAAGGAATAACTCAATCCGACTATCATGTGGTCGGTGTATTGACTTTTATATAATGCGTTTTGTAACTGATTCAGGCGGACTGTAAATAAACTGTCCGGAAATATTTTTACTGAGTTTATTTCCAGTGGATTGAGCTGGTGACTCACTCTGTTACTGGATTTCCATTCGTATCCGAAGCTAAAATTGGAGATATGACGTGAATAATCCGGCCTGCGTTGAAAATTGTATCCTGCGCTGAGAACAGTTTTTGGGGTGAAAAAGTCGGATACCAGTTGTTTTTTTCCGGGGAACAGAAATTTTGGAAACATTAGGCTGATATTGCTTCCAAGCTCCAGCGTGTTAAAGAGTGTATACTCCTTATCTTCTTCATTGTAGGAGACCGCCTGTGCTTCCAGGGCGCCGCGCAGGGTTACCCGCAATACCTCACCGCGACGAAAAAGATTTTTGTTTTCATAAAGAAAATTTCCACCCACACCCGGATTGCCGGCGGAGTTGGTTATTTCCGTTTGCACGCTGGTTGTATGTACCGGCCGTCTTATCAGGTTGATCCTGCAGTTAATCAGTGTATCCTCCGGCCTTAGCGGCGTGATGAAGTCGATGTTTGCAAATTTGTATATCCGCAGGTTACTCATCCTTTTCTGCGTTTGTTTCACATCTTCCATGCTGTACCGTTTACCGGGATAAAAATGCATCGCGTTCAAAATGGTGTTCGGATGCATACGCTGTTTTCCCGATTGTATGAAATAAAAAGGCTTCTGGTTGGAATGCACCTGTTTCTTGGGTAGAACAGGCACTGTATCGGTTGCCCTGTTTGTGGTAAAAGGTTGAAAATCAGGTGTTATGTAGATATTATTTATCGTGTACTGATGATGTGGATAGGTTGCGGAATCGTCTTGATACGTATTAATTTTAAAGGGGTCGATGATCAGCGTAATATTGATCCTTCCCGTACCTCCTGAACTATCTGCTTCATAGCGGATAAAGTTTTTTCCAAAAAGAAAAAAACCATTGTTTTTTAACATCCGGGTAATCCTGTCGCGCTCGTCATCAAGCGTATAGGCATTAAAAATGGCATTTTCCCTGATTAGCGACGACACTTTGTCGCGCTCGATGTAAGGTTTTACCAGTGTGTCATGAATGGTATACCGGATTTCTCCGTAAGGGTAAGGTTTTCCGGCTTTTACGTGAAAATTGACTTTGGCTTTATTCTTTTTTACCGGGGTAACCTGAGGTGTTACCGTACTGTTGAAATATCCGGAATTATTCAGGTAGAGTTTCATCTGCCTCGCATTATTCATCAACATGGCTGAATCGAGAAGGGCTGGGGGTTCTCCGCGCTCCTTCTCCTTGCCATTCAAATGTTCGTATATCCATAGGCGGAATCGGACGATTCCAAGCAATTTTTTATTGGGAACTATGGTAATCAGGCTACTAAGGTCTCCCGTGGAAATATTATTAGCATCGGCGGTAACCGTGCTGGCAACCACCAGCGGCGCTTCTCTTGTTACCTGCTTCGAGGAGGAGCAGGCGGTCAAAACCGTGAAAATTGAGGCGATGATAATGCTGGTAAACCTACGTTTCAAAACACTTTCTTTTGAAAACAAATATAGCGAATAATAAAACAAATATCATAACCGGAAATGCTGCTTATGTTGCGGTACCAACTTTATGACTGACTTCCCCTGCAGGTGCTTTTAATCTTCCTCTTTTTCATGAGATCCGGATTGGCCGCTTCCTTTTTTTTAAAAGGAATTCATGTAAACCACTAAATATTACATAAGACCTTTTTTCGGGTAAGAAACGCATCAATTCAAATGGTGGGTTACTCAACAGTGGAATCTCCTTTGGAAAGGGAAAAACGGGATGCAAAGCAAAAACAAAAGTTGCTGCAATTATGGTTTACCGTTTTCGGGCCGCTCGGCTGGTGGAAACTGGCGAAAATGATTGTAAAAAGAGTAGCAGATATTCAGATATAGATGAATTTTGTTTTTAGGGTAAGGGATCAGGGAATTTGCACTGGATTTGCCATGGTTGTTTTGTTGTGAAAAAAAAATGTAAAAATTTTTTTAAAGCTATTGCGATGAATAAAAATCGGCGTATATTTGCACTCCCAAACACATGAAACGGGAATACACAATGGGAGCTTAGCTCAGCTGGTTCAGAGCACCTGCCTTACAAGCAGGGGGTCATAGGTTCGAATCCTATAGCTCCCACAAAAAATGGCGACCTGTTTAGGTCGCCATTTTTTTATCCCTGTCTGGCTTTTATCGGATTTCAATCTGTTTCGCCGGCTTTGGTTTGGCCTCTTCCTTCTTGGGAATGCTTACTTTTAGTATCCCGTTATCGTATTTGGCCGCAATTTTATCGCTTTCTACTGTGGCCGGTAAAGTAAATGACCGCCGGAACGACTGATAACTGAACTCTTTGCGCGTAAATAGCTGATCGTCTTTTCCCTCTTTTTCTTCTTTTTTCTCTGAGGAGATGGTCAGTGTGTTGTTGTTGAGTTCAATGCAGAAATCTTTTTTGGTTAAGCCCGGAGCTGCCATTTCAACCTCATACCCATCCACATCTTCTTTAATGTTAACCGACGGTAATGTGGTATTCGTAGTGCTGAAATTCCGGTTCGACCAGTCAAATAATTCATTGTCAAAAAAGCGGTCGAACAAGCCTGGGAGTTGATTTGAAAATCTTACAAGTGACATAGCTTAATCCTCCATTTTTTTAGTTAAACAATTATGAACATTCCCCTTATTTCAAAGATAATGCCATAACGAATTTGTGATTGTTGTAATCGGCTGAAAATGAAATAAATAGATTTTTGTAATGTGTTATTTGATGTGCAATACAGAGACAATTCGTCGTATATTTGACGGATTGTCGTGTCAATTTGTCGTTTTATTAAAGGTAAACTGTTCTTTTTTCAGCCTTTCGTTTGCTGACTTCAGGATTAACTAGAGTACCCGGGTACTGGTGATGGGTCGGGGCGCTTTGACCACAAGTATTCTTGCCGGTGTACCGGAGGCATTGGCGAGCCAATGGACAATATCCTTCGGGCTTTCCACCAGGTGATCTTTTTCGACGGCGATGGTTTCATTCCCCACACTTACGTTCACCGTACCTTCCAGAATATAAAAGAAAACATCAACGGGCGTAATATGGGGTTTAAGTGCTTCCCCGGGCTTAAGGGTTATATGCATTACCTGTGCACTTTCGCGATCATAAAGTTGTCGTACATCTACTTTGTGGGGTGTCTCCACTGCTGGTGGCTGGGTTGCATGTATAATTTTCATGTTGTGCAATTTATTATTTATTGTTGTACAGTAAACCCTGATTTTTGAGTTTTGTTCGTCACCTGAAATTATTGATCTAATTCAGAAAACCCTTTTTTCCCCCGGTTTATAGAGCAGGATGTCTAATTCCTCCAGTGTAGCCAGACATCCGTATTTAATGGTTTCCAGGCTGGGTTTAATACTTTCAAAGAACGCCAATATTTTTGTCTTTTCGTCGATTATCTCCACCACCACCGGTAATTTTTCTGTTATTTCCCAAAATTTGTAGGAGTGAATGACAGAGCTGGCGCCAAATCCCAAAATTCCTTTTGTTACTGTTGCTCCGGCTAAGCCTTGTTCTTTTGCTTTAAAAACAAGGCTTTCATAGAGTAATTCCTGTTTATGTTTATCGGTTGAGCCGAGATAAATCCGTAATGCCACGGCATTTTTTGTAGTTTCCATATCCGGTTAGATTAGTTTAATCATTGCGCGTCCGCCGAAAACGGCCAGTAGTCCCAGCGCGAAACTGAAGCTGGCATAGATAATCATTCGCAGGATTTCTCTGCTTTGTAGCAGTACATAAGCATCAAGTGAAAACGAGGAAAAGGTCGTGAATCCGCCGCAGATGCCCACAGTCAGAAAAATGCGCCATTCAGGTGACAAGAGGTTGCCTTTTTCTGAAAGTCCGAAGACAATACCAAGCAGCAGGCTTCCCAGGAGGTTAACCACAAAGGTACCCCAGGGGAATACGGATACCGCTGAGAATTGAATGTAGCGTGTGATAATAAAGCGTAGAACGGTGCCAATGAATCCGCCCAGACCGGCAATGAGTATTGGTTTAATCATAGAAATACGTTAGTGTCGTTTTTTCTTGTTTGTAGGTGTTTGTAATGCAAAATCAATATAAAGACAAAAATACGAATAACTTTTATTCTTTTTTACGTGTGATTTTGCCCCTGTAATAGGAGAAGTAGATTCCTGTAGTGCTGAGGAGGGCAAAGGTCAGGAATCCCCAGTGTATTACTTTCATGAACAAATGATTGGATACGGTTTCAATGGGGTGGTTATTCAGAAAGCCCGCAATGAATAAAGTGGCGATAGTCATGCTGGTAATTTGCCCCAGCACGCGCATGGTGGCCGCGGAACCGGAAGCCACTCCATACCTGGTTTTATCTACCGAACTCATGATAGTATTCATATTAGGCGATGAAAAGAGGGCAAACCCAAATCCTTCCCAAATCAGAATTGCGATAATAACAATGTGGGGCGTAGTGGGTGTGAGCAGGGAAAAAGCGGCTAGTCCCAGTGTACAAATCGACATTCCTAAAGTGGTGAGGCTTCGGGGTTGAATCCGGTCGGAGAGTTTTCCCGCTAAGGGCGAAAAGACCGCCATGATCGCTGGTTGCGCCACCAGAATAATTCCTGCATTTCCTGGCGACAATCCCTGGATTTTTTGCAGGTATAAACTTAAGAGAAAGACAATAGTAAACGTGGCGCTATAATTTACTAACGCGGCTAAGTTGGAATAGGCAAAAAGCCGGTTGGCTAAAAAGAGTCGGGTTTCAATTACCGGATAATCCGATTTTGTCTCAATAACCCAGAACACTATCAGGGCAAATGCTCCTCCCGCCATTAGCAGCCATCCTGTGATGGCCGGAATCGTGGACGAGCCGTACACTAATGCAATCAGGCCAGCCATGTACCATGCTGTTCCTTTCAGCTGAATTTTTTTTTGCCCCCGGGTTGTGATTTCGTCCTTACCTAAAAAACGGAAAGCAATAAGGGTAGTGAGTATGCCGAGCCCGGTGGAAATAAAAAACAGGGATCTCCATCCCAGATGTTGTGTCAGAATTCCTCCTGCAAAAGGCCCAAACGCCAGTCCCAGATAGACGGCCGAAACCGATATCCCAAGTACCCTTCCCCGTTGTTGGGGTACAAAGGCCGCGACCAGAATTGCCGGGCCGGTAGTGCTGGTCAGCGCAGCGCCAACTCCCTGAACGAACCGGAACAAAATCAGCCAGAATCCTCCCGGAGCCAAACCGCTGAGCAAGGAGGAAATGGTGAAAATTATTAATCCCCCTTTAAACAGCTTTCTGATTCCGGTGAGGTCACCCCAACGGCCTACCGGAAGTAAAAACATGGCAGAAGCCAGTAAAAAGGAGGTGATTATCCAACTTAACGAAACAGCTGTCATCTGAAAATCCTTCTCTATTGCAGGCAATGCGATGTTAACAGAAGAAATGAGAAATGTACCCATGAACGATGTAATCGCCACTACTGCAATGATGGAAAGCTGTTTTTTTGTCCACTGCATTCTTTTCCTTTCTGAACAGGGAGTCAAATTTATAAATTTTTCCGTCATAGGCATTTTTTTCTTATCGTTCTCACACCGTAAAAAAGTGTATTTTTACACGGCAGCTTGCGTGGATGTTTAATCGCTACTCTTTTGGGGTGCAATGCTAAACAGTGTTGTAAAGAAGAGCTGAAGTGTTCCTTCAGCAGCTATTTCCAATCCGGGTGCATCATTCGTATCAAAAAAAACAAACAAAATGCAAAATAATAAGTCGGGAGAAAAGTATTCAGGGAAAAACCTTCCTGCAGGGTTAACCATTTTATACGAAGACCGCGATATCCTTGTGATTAATAAACCGGCGGGTTTGCTTACCATCAGTACAGCAGCAGAAAAATCACGGACTGCCTACCATTTGCTGACCGATTATGTGAAAAAAGGAAATCCACGTTCTTTTGCGCGAATTTTTATTGTTCATCGTATCGACAGAGATACCTCCGGGGTGCTGGTCTTTGCCCGAAGTGAAGAAGCAAAGCGTTTTTTACAGGAGCATTGGCAGGATTTCCATAAAACCTATTTTGCGGTAGTGATGGGAAAGTTGGCTGAACCGGAGGGAGAAATCAGTTCCTATCTTTGTGAAAACAGCATATTTCGGGTTTATTCTGTCAAGGATCCGGAAAAAGGCAAACTGGCCCGTACCGGCTACAAGGTACTGAAAGAGGCCAATGGCCTGTCGTTGCTGGAAGTAAAACTTCTAACCGGACGCAAGCATCAGATTCGCGTGCATTTGTCTGAAATGGGGCATCCTGTTGCCGGGGATAAAGTGTACGGGGATAAAGCCATTAAAGGGATCAAACTGGCACTACATGCCGCCAGCCTGACACTGATTCACCCTTTTTCAAAGAAAGAGATGACCTTTGAAACCGGTTTACCCTTTGGACTCAAGTCGTTGGTAAAGCAAAAACAGCCGGGTTGACCACCGGATAGATTTATCCCAGTTCAAAGGTAGTGATGCCGAACACTTTATTTATTGCGAGTGCGGGGGGCGATCCGAGGTACATGCGGGCACATTCGAAAACGTACCTGGCGCGATATTTTTTTACCAGTTCGTATGCAGCCTGGTGAATTACCGGGATATCGAGGTAAAAAGATTCTCCGGGAGCTGAATTCAGGCAAGCCCTGTAGAGGGCTTCTGCTATGCTGGCATTATCCGCAAATAGCGGGCCTATCTTATATCCGGAAATTGCCTGCCGGCTTACGGCAAATCCTCTTAACCCTTTATTATCGGTGTATTGGAAGGTTTTTGCATTCGGCATGGTAAGCCATCGCTGAAGAAACACCGCCCGCGGAAAACCAAAGCATTCCATGTCGAGGGGGTAAATTTCGTTTATTTCCTGAATGTTGAAGGAAGAAATATGCGGGTCTAGGGTGAAATTTTCTCCTGATCTTTCGTAACGTTCATCGCGAAATGCCAGGTGAAATCCCCCTTCTGCGTAAAAGGGTTGCATTGCAACAACACCGTCCATGCCGATGGATGCTCCGGCATTCAGACGCTGTATCAATGTATTGCGGCGCTGATACCACAGCCTGCGCCCAAGGCCCAACGTGCGGTAGGGGGGTGCGACAATAAAAAAGCCCATAAATCCAAAACGGCCATCGTATGAAACAATTGATCCGCCGGCAATCAGTTCGCCTTCCTGGTAATAGCCATAATAGCCGTCGGGGTCAGTGGCCCAAAATACCGCTGCATCCTGAATGCCGGGATTCCATCCTTCCCGTGCAGCCCATTGTACCAACGTTTTTAACCCTTCATAATCCAGTTTTTTGAATTCCGGGTTTTCTGCCGTTTTTTTGGTTAACTCCATCCCATTCGCTTTTATAATTTTGCCGGTTTTCAAAGATACAAAACCCTGCATTTCAGGAAACTCTTCCGTGTTTTTGTTGTGGAAGACCCCTCTAATTGTTGGTTGAAAAGATTTGGACGAACGCTGTAACGATTCTATCCGATAAAATTTATGGCGTACTGACTAATCGATCTACAGGTTTATTTTTATAAAATCTTTATGGTGGGGATGTAAAATAATACAAAGTTTTTATGTATTCAACCGCATTTTTGCAATCGACCGTCAGGCACCATGGGCTAAT
>RZYD01000785.1 GCA_009930445.1 Bacteroidia bacterium
GCAGATGAGCGGTTGTCCAAATTTGTTCCCAAAATCACTGGCACCGTTGGAAGCTTTGATCAGTATCGCTTCGGGTGATTGGTAAAGCCATTGTCGTGGAGTGATATTTTCTTCCCAGGGCCGCGGTGATAACCGGGGATAGGAAGTCATATAAACGGCAGTTCCTGCAATCGGGAGACTTCCTTTTCCCCCACCAAGGCGGTCGCGGATTTCGCCTCCGGAACCTGTGGCTGCACCGTTAAAAGGTTCTACCGTAGTGGGAAAATTATGCGTTTCGGCTTTGAGTGAAATGACGTTTTCGTAGGCTTTGATTCGGAAAAAATCGGCTTTCTCCTGGTATTCGGGAGCGAATTGTTCAACGACCGGGCCCTGAATGAAGGCGACATTATCTTTGTAGGCAGAGACAAGAAAATTGGGGTTTGTTTTCGATGTTTTTCGGATCATATCGAACAACGACAAGGCTTTCTCTTCTCCATCAAGGATAAAGGTACCATTAAAAATTTTATGCCGGCAATGTTCTGAGTTTACCTGTGAAAAGCCAAAGACTTCACTGTCGGTTAATTTCCGGCCAATTTCCCGGCTGACAGAATTCAAATAGGTAATTTCTTCTTCAGAAAGTGCCAGTCCTTCCTTTTCGTTGTATTGGGCGATGTTATTGATTTCCAGAATGGGTTCTGGTTTTTTTTCGATGGTATAGATGCTTTGGTCAAGTACGGGATAACGGGCGTTGAGCATGGGGTCGAAGGAAACCTGGTGATTGTCCGGAATAAACTCCTCAATCCGAAGCACCCCCGGAATGCCCATATTCAAGGTTATCTCTACTGCATTGGTGCTCCATGGCGTGATCATCTCTTTCCGGGGCCCGACAAATGGGCCGCTGATCTTCTCCTTCTGGAGATATAGGGCCCCGCTAAAAAGCCATTGGAATTTTTCAATATCTTGATCTTCAGGAAAATTTGCCATGCCGACAGCATATATTTTGTCGGTGGAAGTAAAAAAAATAACCTTCATAATATTCAATGCGTTGCTGAATTTCTAAAAGCACAAATGTACAAAATGCAGCGTATAAAATGCCATTTCGACAGGATAAATACCTGATATAAATTTTTACCTTTGTGGCC
>RZYD01000786.1 GCA_009930445.1 Bacteroidia bacterium
AACGCCTGTTGGCCGATAATCCTGAACTGGCCGAAGAATTGGAAATGAAAATCCGGGAGGCGATCAAAAAATGAGAATACTTTCACTGATCCCTGCTGTCTTGCTGCTGGCCTCATTTTTTCTGGCCTGCAACCAAACTCCTGAACCTTCTCCTTCAAGGCTTCCGAAGAAAGGAACCGACCCCATCTATGATTCCCTCGGGATTACCCTCGACTCGTTGCGAAAACGTGCGGTAATGTATACCGAAGCCGATAGCCTTGTGAGCGCACTTCAGGCTATCGATGCGGTTATTGAGGTCGAAGGACTTACCGTTACCAACGGAATTGCCCTGTCGGAAATATACCTGCGGCTGGGAAAAGCCGATCAGGCACAACGTACCCTTTATGATGTGCTCGAATCCCATCCCGAAGACGTGGAGCTGTTTACTGCCATGGCCCGAATGTTTTTAGTGCGTGAAAACTACATGATGTGTCATAGTTATGCCGAAAGAGCTTATGCCCTCGACCCGACACTTGCAAAACCCGTGTTCTTCGACGGGCTTGCCTATGCCGAGGAAGGCGATACAACCAAAGCAATCCACTGCTTCAGCAATGTATTGGTAACTGATCCCGGACATTACGATGCTAAAGTTCAGCTGGGCTTGCTTTATTCCCAGCAAAAAAATCCGTTGGCTGTGGAATATTTTAAAGCCGCATTGAAAGAGCAGCCTGAAAGTATGGAAGTACAGCATTTGCTTGGGCTGTTTTATCAACAGAACGGACAATTCAGGGCAGCATTGAATACCTACGCGTGTTTGATCGAAATTGCCCCTTGGTATTTTCATGCCTGGTACAACTCCGGGTATATTCACATGGTGTATCTTCAGCAATTTGATTCTGCTGCCTTCTATTTTAATGAAGTGGTAAATTTGGTGCCTGAATATACGGATGCAATCTATAATTTGGGGTATGCCTATGAATTGGCAGGTGATTTTACGCAAGCCCGCAAAATGTACCGTCGCGTGTTAGCGCTACATCCGGATTATGTACTCGCAATCCAGGGAATTCAACGCGTACGACCCTGATTTCGTTCCTTCGCTATCCCTTCAGATCAGGTGTTGTCCGCTATCATGCAGACCTGT
>RZYD01000787.1 GCA_009930445.1 Bacteroidia bacterium
TGAATACGCATCGAACGGTTCTGAATGGAGAAGGTATTTGCTCCCATCATGGCCAGATTTTCCTGAAAATAATATTTTATGGCATCGATGGAGGTAAGAATACCCACCAGCGCCATGATACCAATTGCGATAATCAGAATGGTTAAGGTAGTTCTTAGCCGGTGGCTTCTGATAGAGCTCAAAGAGATCGCAATGTTTTCTCTGATAAGATTTACAGCCATTTAAAAATCAGTTTTTTTTCCATACGCCAGGTCACCGGCATCACCCAGGCCCGGCACAATATAGGATTTTGCGGTAAGTTCCTGATCAACCGCCAGTGTCCATAAAGTAACCCGGTTGTAGGGCAGGTTTCGCCGCAGAAAGTTAATTCCTTCCTGAGAGGCAATCACCGAAACAATATGCACATGTTCCGGAACGCCAAAACGCTTTAATTCACGGTAGGTCATCAGCAGTGAGGCTCCGGTTGCGAGCATCGGGTCGGTGAGGATAAGCGTTTTACCGGTAATATCGGGGCAGGAGGCGTATTCAAGTTTGATTTCGAAATCGTCGCCATGGGTATGTTTTCGGTAACAACTAATAAACGCCGACGGAGCGGTGTCGAAATAATTAAGAAACCCCTGATGAAAAGGTAATCCTGCCCGTAAAATAGTAACCAGCACCGGATCTTCGGCAGGAACCATCATTTCCGTCATACCCAGGCTGGTTACAACCTCCCGGGGGACATAGGCCATGGTTTTACTAATCTCTATCGCAAGCACCTCTCCCACGCGTTCAAGGTTACGACGAAACCGCATGCTGTCTTTTTGAATTTCCACATCACGCAGTTCAGCGAGAAAACGATTTACCAGGCTATTGTTTTGTTCCAGAATATGTATCATAACCAGCGCTTTTGACGAATAAGAAACCTTAGGGTTACAAAGATATGAAAAGGGATTTACGGCCGGGAAAATATTTCGCAAAGAAAATGCGGCTAACTCTATTATTTACCAACAATCTTCAGGATGGTTGCTAGTTGGTTGCGCCACAATCGAGATTAATAATCATCGAGGGTAAGCCCCAATCGTTTTTGCAAAGCAATCAGGTCAGGATTTTTTTTAGCCATCTCGAGAAACCGATCCTT
>RZYD01000165.1 GCA_009930445.1 Bacteroidia bacterium
CTATTCGCACCACGAAATTTCAGGAATTATGGAGATTTCCGAGGGAACATCAAAGTCAAATCTTGCCAGAGCAAGGACAATATTGCAGCGAAAATTGATTAATAATGGTTTTATTCGTCACAGAAAAGTTTCTTCAATATGACAAACAGGCACAATACGGATCAATTATTTCGTGATGCGGCCGTTGCCTATCGCGAGAAACCCGCTCCCGAAGCATGGGCTTCCATTGAATTGGCATTGGGTGGGCGCCATCGCCGTCAACGATATCTTGTGTTAAGCAGTGCTGCTGCTGTGCTTATTCTGTTGCTGGGTTTTGGCGCCGGATACCTTGTGCGTTCTTTCACCGGGCAAAATCCTGCGGTGTTGCTGCCGCTCACTTCGCAGAATTCAAATTTATTTTTTTCCGGTTACCCCCGACCTATGGATCTTCTTGCGATACAATCCGGAGCAATGCAAACGAAGCTGTCCGTTGGCCAGGCCGTTTCGGTTACTGCTTCATTACCGGAGGTTCAACAAAATGCACGCATACCTATCCCAAAGGATGGCATAATGCCCGCGAATAGGTTGGCTGATTCACAGACTGGAATGGTCTTGTCCGGCGAAGAATCTTCGATGCCGGCAGAGATTGGGAATGGGGTTCAAAAAACGGAAGTGAAGCTCTCCCAGGCAGAAAAAGAGTATCAACTCCGGCAAATGATGGCCGGTAACGGATTGCCTCTCAGACATTCAGCCCCTGTCAACCTGAATTCTTCCGGGGTCGATGCAGAGACGATGCCCGGGAAAACGACCGGGAGAAAATCGTGGGCAGTGGAAGGAGACGTTGCGGCTGCTTTTACCTATCGTACCCTCCAGGAGCAAGAGGCCCTTTATAAAGCCCGTTCGCCACTGGCCAGCGAGTCGGGGATGGTATCTTGGAATGCCGGTTTGTATGCTTCGCATGAAATTGCCGGCAATCTTCGGCTGAAAAGTGGGGTTACCTTCGCTTCCTATGGCCAGGGAACCACTAATATTTACGCTTGGGAGGAGGGTGTAATGTTTCATTTAAACAGCAGCTCCGGTGATATATCCACTGTAATGCATGAAGCGAAAGATGCCTCCAAACCGATTTCTAACGATAACGTGTATTCGGAGCCCTATCGAATTTTGCTGGATAATTCGATGCTAATGGCCGATTATTCGCTCTCTAATCCTGAATTGAAAATCATTCAACGATTTGATTACCTGGAGTTGCCGTTGATTTTGCAGGTGCAGATGGGTAACCAGGAACATCCGTTGGTTTCATTCCAGGCAGAAGGCGGAGTTTTTGCCGGTATTCTTGCCGGTAACCGTGCTTTTCTGGCCAATGAAAAGGAATCTTGGTTCATTGGCAATACGGATGATTTACGGCCTTTCTCGCTCGGTGGAATTCTTTCTGCAGGTGCACAGATTCATATATCCGATGTGCTTTCTGCTGCTGTAAAACCCGAATTCAGGTACTCCTTTATGTCGATAAGCCGCAACCCAAATATCCAGTACCATCCTTATCAGTTTGCCCTTGGCGTGGGTGCTGTGTACCATTTCTAGTGGCCGTATTTAAAATTATTCTACATTTGTGGCATGGAACGAATTGCAGTTTTTCCGGGTTCTTTTGATCCAATTACGAACGGACATGAGAGTATTATTCGCAGGGCACTCCCGTTGTTTGACAAGATTATCGTGGCCATTGGCCTTAATGCTGAAAAAAAGAGTTATTTTTCGCCCCAACAACGAATTGAGTGGATAAAAAATCTTTTTGCCCACGAGCCTTCAGTTGTAGTTGTTCATTATGAGGGTCTTACTGTTGATCTCTGTGTTATGTACAACGCGCAGTATATCCTTCGAGGGTTACGGACTTCTGCTGATTTTGAGTTCGAACGAATGGTGGGACAAATCAATAAAAAGCTGGAGCCACATATTGAAACCGTCTATTTTTTAAGCCTGCCTGAACATACTACACTGAACAGCTCTGTCGTTAGAGAAGTATATCAACATGGCGGCGATATTTCTCAGTTTGTTCCGAATACGGTACAACCCGGGAAAGTTGTCAGAAAATAGGAGGAGTTATATGAAGTATCGTATGATCCTGATTTTCGTCATTTTTTTTCTCTGCTACTTTTCACTTCCGGCACAGACCACACTGTCGGGTCTGGTGAAAGGAGGCGATGAGCCGATCATCTCGCTTTATGTTATTGACGATTTTATCACGGGGAAAGAGGTGCATACCGACCAGTCGGCATTATCCCCTGAAGGACATTTTACGCTATCGGTTGATGTTAAGCAGGTGCGTTATGCTGTTTTACGGGTGGGCTATTATTCTGCAGGCCTTTATCTGGAGCCCGGAAAAAATTATACCCTGGATATTAGTTATGAACCGGTTGATTTTTTTATTAATCCTAATCTGGTCGATACCCCGCTTAGTTATTCCATTCGCGATGAAATTTTTGAAGGATTGAATACCAATATTGCTCTTTTTAATGGGATGTATGACGATTTTATCCTGGCTCATTTCCAGTCGTTGTACCGCTCACGGGATAAGACGCTGCTGGATGAATTTCAATCAGAGGTGGACAAAGCCTTTGCCGGATATCATGATTCCTATTTTGAACAGTATGTGCGTTACAGGATCGCCTCAATTGAATTTCAGACACGTCTCAAAAGTCGTCATGAGCTGGCAGAGGCTTATTTTACCGGCAGACCCCTGTATTTTCATGATGAGGCCATGGCCTTTTTTACCTTGTTTTATTCCAAATACCTTGTTTCTTCAAGCCGTTACATTACCTCCTCCGATCTGGAATGTACGATTAACGATTTAGCCAGTACTGCCGCGTTAATGGATACGTTGGGAA
Source organism: Bacteroidia bacterium (assembly GCA_009930445.1). Lineage (GTDB taxonomy): Bacteria > Bacteroidota > Bacteroidia > Bacteroidales > BM520 > BM520. Next base: position 2,865 of record RZYD01000165.1, read on the forward strand.
AGGATCCGGTTTTACGCAATGAAGTATGGCGTGAGTTGGTGATGTTGTTTACGCTGAATGAATTACTTTCTGATCGCAATTTCGGTTACGACCAGTTGATATCGATGCTACGTAGGGTTGCTACAACGAGTAAATTTCCGGAGCACCGGTTAATTGCTGAAAACTGCCTTGAAAAAGCCGGTGCCTTGACCCCCGGGTCAACTGCTCCGGAATTATCGGTAAATGGAACCCCCATTTGGGGAAGAGAAGCTAAACCCTTTCTTATGGTCTGTTTTTTTCAAACCTGGAATGGCGCCTGTCAGGCAGAAATGGAATTGCTTAAGAACGTAGCGGAGGGTTTTGATGCGATGGAGGTGATCATGATCAGTGCGGATGAACAGGAATCGTTGTTTTTGGAATGGCAGGCTTCCGATACGGTTCCTTGGCTTTCGTTTTGGTTTGCAAATGATTACGATTTATTAAATGCTTACAATGCCAGGTCTTTCCCGTTGTTTGTGCTACTCAGCGACGACGGAAAAATCGTATACTGGGATATGCCACGACCTTCAGAAGGAATGGAGGTGCTTTTAACCCGTTTTTTCGGAAATGAACAATAATTACGCGAAAAGGGAAAAGTTTACCAATCCATATATTCGATGATCCCTGATCCGGGGATGTTGTCGGAAGGTTATTTTGGGTGAATGTTCAATAATCAAGAGGCCTTCAGGCCGGAGCAGTTGATTTGTAAAAACAAGATCGGGAAGGGATTCAAGGTTTTCCAAATCGTAGGGCGGGTCAGCAAAAATAATATCCCAGGAATTTTGTTTTTGGGAAAGAAAAGAAAAAACATTGGTTCGGAAAGTATGAATTCCTTCAAGATGAAAGGCTTTTGCCGTTTGGCGTATAAAATCAACACATTTACTGTTATTATCCACACAAGTTACTTGTTTACAACCTCTTGATGCCACCTCAAAGGTAATGTTGCCGGTTCCGGCAAAGAGGTCGAGAAATGTGATGCTTTCAAAATCGATGCGATGCTGAAGAATATTAAATAAACCTTCTTTGGCTCTGTCGGTTGTCGGACGGGTTGGAAGCCCCGAAGGAGGGTTAATCCGCCTGCTTTTTAATGATCCGCTTATAATCCGCAATTTTTTAGGGTTAACAGGTTTATAAACCGATGGCTTTCCAGTTCATCAAAAATATAGGAAAAGGCTTCGTCGGAGGGGCGGGGAAGAAAAGTAACCGTCCGTACGTATTTTTGGATTTTTTGGATTAGTGCCGAGTCAGTCGCCACCTCTCCGAAAATTTCTATTTTTTGTTTTTCGGGATCAATGGACAGTAATTGCATGGAATAGAGCAGAAAATAGAGGAAATCTTCCACGGAGCGGTATTGGAAGGTATTAAAGAAAAGGAGTTTTTCCTCCTGGAAAATAATTAGGTCGAACCAGGTTTTTTTTATCTGCACAAAAAGTGAGCGCTCAGTGTTATCCTTGCGGTGTTTTTTTTGCAGCATGGGAAGCAATGCCGATAATTGATGAAGTTGTATGGCTTGTGGGAAGAGATTGTTTAGTTGGGAGGCAATTATTTTTTCCAATGGATAAACCACGACCGCATCCAGAGTACTCATTTTGTCGGCAAACAGCAGCGGATGGGACGCAGGATAGTAATTCCAGGAATAAAAAAGTTCTTTTTTGTTTTCGGAATAAAGAGCAGCCGGAATGAGCAGGGGATAGGGAAAGTCGACCGAAAGGTAAAGGGTTTCGCAAGGGGAGAGCTGAATGGCATTTTCCTGTAACAGAATTCTTAGGGTTTCAATCCAGGAAGATTCATTTGTAATAGATTGAAAATCATACGATTCAAGTTTAACATATTTTTTTCTGACGGTATCGAACAGGGCATACGAAAAACCATCCGGAGAAATCCGGATGGATGCTATGGATATTTGATACTGATCATCAGAAAATCCTTTATCCGTAAGGCTAATTCCTGTATTAATGATACCAGCCTTCATAGAAAGGTTATTACTCCCAGTTTCCGTCGGTGGAGGCTTCGAGCATGGATCCGAGTTTGAGTCCGGGGTAGAGGTTATTTTGTTCCTGTTTATCGCTGAGATTCATAATCATTTGTTCATCAAGGCCTTTCAGATACACGCTGTTGTGTACGGTTACTTCAAAAACAGGAACCTGAATATTGCTTCGTTCAATAAAATCTGCTTTCATCTCAAATTCAACTCCTTCTGTTTTTGGGATGAAACGGATATTTTCCGCTTTAAAATTTTTATGATTTTTGTATAAGGAATCGATCACGGGAACAAACCCGATAGTATCCAGAATACTTCTGGAGAAGGTTGTGTCGTTGGGATCGGGAACCATTTTTACTACGGGGATCTGACTGGTTTTGATAAAATCAATTAAGGTGTCAAAATCACCTGCAAAAGAGCGGTTGATGGATTTATAGGCGATCTGGGCGGATCGGATATCTTTTAAGCGTTCCACTACCAGGTCATTGCGGAATTTTCTTTCCTGGTCAAAGCGTACGGGTTTCATAATACTGTCATACACCAAATATGCCAGTGCTACAATAACAAGTGCAAGAAGGATTTGAATTACTCTTTTCATGGCTGCTATTTTTCTACATGCAAAGCTAAAATATTTTTTTTAATATCGGAGTAATTTTGGATATAATCCCGAAAGGTTTATTTTGTCA
>RZYD01000788.1 GCA_009930445.1 Bacteroidia bacterium
GGTTTCCGCATTGTTCTGGGGAGTGCCTTCGGGCACTACCCTAACGCAGGGTTCCGCCGGACCGTTCAAGGGGAGCCCGAAGGGATTCCCTTGAACGGTCACTTGTATGTGGTCGGGCGGGATTTCTGGAAGAAATCCTGTCAGACCCGCAGGAAAGTGAGTACGAGGTCTGACTTGTCAGACCGCTAAAACCCCCGCATGCCATATACAATTTGTTGGCGGTATGTTGTTTATTCATATGCTCCAATGAATCCGACTTCATAAATCTCACCAGTTTTTAAGTATTTATGTAGTGCAATTATGCACAAATCAATGTTGCTATAAAAGATTTTTGATTTTACCCACATTCCATTTATTTTCGCTTTAAAATATGCTGTCTTGTCCTTATTTTCCAGAAATACTTCACCTTTTTGACCATCTTCAAATTCAACTAAATATTGTTCAGTCATAGTCCCAAAGAGAGGATTTCTTTCGGTAATTTTTCTTATGGTATGATTTGGTGGTTGATAAATTTCTATCGTATTAGAATCTATATAGCTATCAATTGATAATCCAGTCTGGTCTTGAATGCTGCGTTTGACAGAAGATTCAATATATTTTTTATTTAAAAATTCAATAACATTTATGGAAGAATTAAGCTCTTTGTCAAACTTTGTTTCATTTACAAGAAATGCATATTCTTCTTTACTATCAATTTTCAATGCAAGAATATTCTCGTCAAAAAAACCATGTTTAAACAGATAACTTTCTTCTTTACGGTCAATTAACAATGAATTATGTCCTAAATATTCCCATTTAGCTTTTTCAACTTTTCCATTTTGTGAAATTAAAAGTTCATTATTCTGTCTGAAAATATAGACATTCTTAGTTTTGTCAATATCATCAATCACAACCCAATGCTGATTTGTCAATAATGTCAAATTATCAAGTTTCTGTGAGAATTTCTGAATCCTCGGAATAATATCTGAAATGTAAGTTCTCATTTTATGGTATATTTTTTCGTCTTACAATTACCGCCAACGTTAAGTATAAGAATAGTAGCCGACTGCGTGGCACTTTCCTGTCAAGTTACAAGAAAGTTGAAACGGGCTACAACCCTTGAATTTACTACTGAACC
>RZYD01000789.1 GCA_009930445.1 Bacteroidia bacterium
CGGTAAACACGACCTTGTGAAAGGCGACCTCCGGCGAATTGCCGATGTGGAGCTCATCGACCAGAATCCGATTGGAAGAAGTTCGCGCTCGAATCCGGCGACCTATGTAAAAGCCTTTGACGAAATACGTGCGCTGTATGCCAGCCAGCCCTTGGCCAAAGTACGCGGATACAAGCCGGGTTTTTTCTCTTTTAATGTGGAAGGGGGAAGATGCGAAGAATGTGAGGGCGAAGGAATTGTCCGTATTGAAATGCAATTTATGGCGGATATTACACTCACTTGCGAAAGCTGTCACGGGCAACGCTATAAGTCGGAAGTACTGGACATCACTTTCCGGGGAAAGACCATTAGTGATTTATTGGAGATGACCATTGAGGAAGCCATTACATTTTTTTCGGAGAAGGGAGCAAAAACCGGCGCAGAGGCTAGGATTGCCGAGCGGCTGCAACCGCTAAAGGATGTTGGGCTGGGGTACTTAAAACTAGGACAGCCCAGCAGCACTTTGTCGGGCGGAGAGGCACAGCGAATAAAACTAGCCTTCTTTTTAACCAAAGGCACTACCAGCAAGCCAACGCTGTTTATTTTTGACGAGCCCACTACAGGCTTACATTTCCACGATATTCACAAGCTAATGTCGGCCATCAATTCGCTGATTGAGCACGGGCATTCTGTGCTCATTATCGAGCATAACCCCGAAGTAATAAAAACAGCGGATCATGTGATCGACCTGGGTCCGGAGGGGGGCAATGCGGGAGGCCAAATCGTATTTACCGGGACACCGGAAGCACTGGCTGCGTGTAGAGCCGGCTACACGGGAAAATTTATGAAAGAAAAAATTAAACGTCAATCAGGCGTAGTTCCACCGGATATGGAACCCCTTTAAAATCTTCAATATATTTATCTGAAATTTTTACGATAACTTCCGGGATAAAATCGCGTTGCTGTTGTTGTATATCCTTCAAAACCTGCTGGTAAAAAACCTCACTAATAACGATACGATCGGAAATAGCTTTCCGTGTTAAACGGGCCGTCATATCAATATCAATCCCAAAATAATCGTTATAATGCTCCAGAAACGTTATGTTGTATACTTCAGTACAATAATGCATAGCAACT
>RZYD01000166.1 GCA_009930445.1 Bacteroidia bacterium
CTGAGTTTTTATCATCTCCCCGAAGTTCCTGATATTAAACTCAACAGGCATCAGTACGAAAAAATCTATCAAATGGCCAAAGAACGCCAGTATTTTGAACTGGAATTTGATATCCGGAATCACTTCAGGCTAGGGCCGGTACCTTACCATACAGTAATCGGAGTTATTCCAGGAACGGAATATCCCGATGAATATGTGATGTTAGGCGGACATCTTGACGCGTATGATGTAGCCACCGGTGGAGTCGACGATGGCAATGGGGTGGCGGTAACCATGGAAGCGGCCAGACTAATAATGGAATCAGGGGCCAGACCAAAACGAACTATACTGGTGTGCCTGTGGGCCGGTGAAGAATTCGGGCTCCTGGGCTCCAGAAGCTGGATTGAACGAAATCAGGAAAAACTGGACCATATCTCTAACCTCTTCAATCGCGACGGAGGACCACTTGTAACGACCAGCCTGAGCGTTACAGAAGCCCAAATGAAAGACTTTGAAAAAATTTGCGAACCCCTGAACCGCATCAACCCCGAATTCCCCTTTGAGCTTAAAACCCGCGAACCCTCCACTCGCCCTGAAAAAGCCTGGGGAACCGACAGCGGGCCATTCGCTGTTGAAGGCGTACCAACCCTTGAATTCCGATGTGAAGATATAAAAGGTTATAACTTTAACTACCATGAAATCTGGCATACCGAACGCGACCTCTACAATAAAAGTATTCCCGAGTACCTCGGGCACAGTGCAGTTGTTACTGCCCTCGTTGTGTTGGGTATCGCCGACCTTGACCACCTGCTCTCAAGAGAAGGCCTTTTCAGGGAGTAACTAATAACAGGGAGAACCAGTCATCGTAACCCTTAAGTACTACAGTAACAACAATAATTTTCACCCGGTGAAAACGGGCATTTTTTATATATTTGCTCATAATGTTACACGAACCTTAATTATATGAGCACTCCTGGCAAAGCCCTCTCCGCACTCCTCATATTTTTGGTGCTATCTTCTGCAGCTTTCGCTGGAAGAAAATTTAAATCACTGGAAAAAAAAGATAACTGCGTAACCATTCAGGTAAATGATGGAAAATACATTCTTACCCCATATTCCGATAAAATCATTCATATTGCTTTCCTGGAAAAAAAAGGAATAAACAAAGATTTTTCCTTTGCGGGAATTCTATCTCCCGGAAATGTGCGCTATCAGGTCACAGAAACCTCCGACTCCATTTTCGTGGTTACTTCCGGCGTGGCAATCCGTATGGGTAAAAAACCCTTTGGAATAAGTTATTATTATAAAAACAAAAAATTGTTGACGGAGGCACCAAATCGCAAATGCCTAACGTCTAACTTTAGTATAACCGAAGACGAAGTACTTTACGGAGGTGGCGCACGTGTACTGGGAATGAACCGTCGCGGCAACCGCCTGCAACTCTATAACCGGGCCCATTACGGATATGAAACCCGTTCGGAACTTATGAATTACACCCTGCCCCTGTTCCTCTCTTCGAACCGCTATGCCGTACTTTTTGATAATGCATCAGCAGGCTATCTCGACCTCGACAGCCGGGGAAACAATACAGTGACCTACGAAACAGTAAGCGGAACCTTAAATTACTACCTCATTGCCGGGGACGACTGGTATGACCTCACAAATAATTATACTACACTTACCGGGCGCCAGCCCCTTCCACCACGCTGGGCACTGGGAAATTTCGCCAGCCGTTTCGGATATCATTCGCAAAAAGAAGTAGAGGAAACGATTGCTCTCTTTTTTGAACATTTAATCCCTGTGGAAGCAGCAATTATTGATATTTACTGGTTTGGAAAAGGAATTTTTGGTGCCATGGGGACACTGGCGTGGCAACGTGACAGCTTTCCGGAGCCGCAGCGTATGATAGCAAATCTGGCTGAAAAAGGAGTAAAAACCATTCTGGTTACCGAACCTTTTATTCTGACCACATCGAGCCGTTGGGAAGAGGCAGTTTCGGAAAAAGTACTGGCAACCAACGGGAAAGGCGAACCCTATACATACGATTTCTACTTTGGCAACACCGGATTGATTGATATTTTCAACCCACAGGCCCGTGACTGGTTTTGGAATATTTACCGTGAATATACGCTGCAAGGCATTGAAGGATGGTGGGGCGACCTGGGCGAACCAGAAGTACATCCTGCTGATTTACAACATATTAACGGCAGCGCCGATGAAGTACACAATGCCTATGGCCATGAATGGGCCAGTCTTATTTATAACGGCTACAAAAAAGATTTTCCCGATCGGCGACCTTTTATTCTGATGCGGGCTGGATATGCCGGATCACAACGATACGGAATGATCCCTTGGTCAGGCGATGTGAACCGCAGTTGGGGCGGACTGGCACCACAGCCTGAAATAGCCCTCCAAATGGGCATACAGGGCCTGGCTTATATGCATTCTGATTTGGGAGGATTTGCCGGCGGTGATACCATCGACAACGAACTTTATATCCGATGGCTTCAATACGGTGTTTTTCAACCCATCTTCCGGCCACATGCACAGGAACATATCCCCCCTGAACCGGTATTTCAAATCGATTCTACCCTGCAACATGCAAAAAATGCCATTGACCTGCGCTATAAACTCTTACCTTATAATTATACCCTGGCCTATGAAAACAGCTGTTCTGGAAAACCTCTGATGCGCCCCCTGTTTTTTGACTATCCCGATAATAATCATCTGCTTACCTACGATTCGGCCTACTGCTGGGGGGATGCCTTTCTGGTGGCACCGGTAAAACAACCCGGAGTAAAGGAAATGAAAATATACCTCCCCGGAAACCAGCACTGGTATCATTTCTATACCGGAGAAACCTTCATGGGCGGAAGTTATGTAACAATTCCCCTCTCCATCCATGCGATCCCTGTCTTTGTTAAAGGAGGCTCCTTTATTCCCATGAATACTTCCATAGGAAATACCTCCCGGTATTCCCTACACGAGATGGAATTGCATTATTATGCCGATCCACTGGTACCCGATGCTGCCTATACCCTCTATGATGATGACGGAACTACTCCCGATGCCGACGAAAAAGGAATTGCAACCCGCTATATTTTCAACGCTCACCACAACGATTCGATACTCCTTATAAAAGCATCCAAAAAGGGAAAATCAGATTCTATCAATTCCATTCTTTTAACCCTCCATAACCGAGAGAAAATACCCGTTTCAGTCACCGACTCATTGGGAAGGGAAATGGAATTCCATTACAATCAAAAAGATAAAACAGTCAAAACCCGACTGTTACTCAACACCACTACCGAATGCACAATTCACTATGAATAAACCCAACGTTTTATGAACCACCGAATTCTTCCCATCGCAATTTTTATTCTTTTTTACGCCTTTGCCATCAACGGGCAGGAAGTGCAACTGGATACCGGTACAGGTACCCTGTATGGGACACTGGTGATTCCGGAAAACACATCCCCTGAGATACTTGTGCTGCTCCACGCTGGCTCAGGACCTACCGATAGAGACGGCAATCAGGCATTCATGAAAAATAACAGCCTGAAACTAATAGCTCAAGCACTGGCAGAAAACGGAATTGCCTCACTGCGTTATGATAAACGAGGCATTGCTGCAAGCAGTGCGGCAATGATATCGGAAGAAACGCTGCTTTTTGAAGATTATGTTAACGATTTGCGCGCCTGGATCGAAAAAATGAGCAGAGAATACAAATTTAAATCTTTGGTAGTAGCAGGTCACAGTGAAGGCGCATTGATCGGTCTGCTGGCTTGTAGAGACAACCCACAGGTAAACCGGTACATCAGCATTGCCGGGCCGGCACGCCCAGCCGATGAATTGCTGCTTAGCCAATTAAATGATCAGGGACCCGGTGTAGCAGAAATGGTAGCACCCTATATTAATGAATTAAAACAAGGGAATAGGATCAGCAATATTCCTGCTTCACTGAGCGCTCTTTTTAGGCCTTCGGTACAACCTTATCTGATTTCCTGGTTTCGCTACACACCTGCCCAAGAAATTAAAAACCTGACGATCCCGGTACTTATCCTACAGGGCAACAAAGACATACAAGTAGCAGTAAGCGAAGCAGAAATGCTACACAATGCCGCGCCTGACAGCCGACTCGTTGTGATTAAAAACATGAATCACGTATTAAAAAAAATTAAAACAACGGATAAAAAAGAACAATTAAAAAACTATGGCCAGCCCAATATTCCGTTGCATAAAAAATTAACCAAAGCGATAATCCGGTTTCTACTGGAATCACAATAAAAAAACCGGAAACAGAATACAGCGGACATTGAATACGATAACTGACAGCCCTGACCCATGAAAAAACCATTTTTGATGCTCCTGCTGCTTTTTTCCTTGCTCGCCAACGCGCAGGAGAATTGGGCACCAACACCAGGAATAACCATCTCCAGGATACTCTATAATCCCATTACAACTCCCTACAACTATGAGGTAGCCAATGCAGTATACGATGAAATTGAACCTGTGGCGAATTATCAACTCGGCATCTCGCTTCCCTTGAATGAAAGGTTTTCGCTTGGGTTATCCTATCGTAAACATTGGGTTATCCGTGATATTACCTATTACGAAAGTACGCTGGAAGGAGATTCAGTATATGATGACTGGTATTCGCTCTATAAACATTACAGCAATTCAGATATTCAAATTCGAGCTTACAACCATTATTTTGGAGCGCATGCAACCTATAAAATACTCAGCAAATCGCATTTTTCATTCACCGGGGATGCAGGAATTCATTTTCTTTTTACTTCCTTTAGAGAAAACACATTTCATCGTTATGGGGTGTATTATTATGGAGACTGGGATGATAATTTTATTGAAGTAAAAAAAATACTTCCCGGAGTAAGCCTCAGCCTTGAGGCCACCTACCTTCCCGCGAAAGATTTAGGGCTTTTCGTACGCACCACCGGCCTTTGGGGAGGAAAAACCATAAATTCGAAAAGTCTTGCTTATTTTTCGGCAGATGCAGGCGTAAGGTTCTCATTCTACAAGGATACCGCAGCATACAGCAGGCGACATACCCTAATGGCCGGTATCGGGCTTCCGTTCAGTCTCAGCTATGAACGAATTATGCTGCACAGAAAACTAATCCACTCAGCCAGAATTTTCGTCAATAATTACATCTTTTATGAAACCGTACCGGGAATTGCCTATAATATCAGAGTTGGAAAAAACAAACATTTTCTCCTCGGTGAATTATTTGCTGTTTTTACGGAGAATATGCATACAGGAGGAGCCTTCGGGTATGTCTTTTCTGGTAAAAACGGGCTGTTCCTTCGTGCTGATTATGGCTATATGTATAACGACGACAGTTGGTTACTTAATTTGCAATTCCACGCTGGATATAGTTTTTAATAGGAAGAAAAAAAACAATGAAACCCATCTACTTCTTACCCGGAAAACACTGCAGTTCGCTAATTAAAAAATATGAATACTTAAAATCAGAGGAAACGGTTCATATTATTGACAGATACATTCCCAGAGGCGATGCAGCCCTTGTATTTAAT
>RZYD01000167.1 GCA_009930445.1 Bacteroidia bacterium
CAAATAAAAAGGATCATCATCGGGATAATAAGAAAGTGCGTTCCCCAGCACGGTCAACCTCCGGTCAAATCGCTCACGGGTTTTCCGGTAGTCATACCAGTGCTTATTTTCATCCGATTCAATAATCTCCATTTGAGCTACAGGGTCGTTATATTCGACGACAAAATCCACGGGTTTACCATCGTAAATCAAATCAATATAATTTCTTTTCCCGATATCCAGACGGATCAATCCGTAATCCAGTATTGGCGATGGTGTAATCACAAACCGGCCACCAACAGCCGAAAGGGTGTCGATAGCCTGCACATTGTCACCGTACAAAGAGAGTAAAACAATTTCATCAACGGGTATACCCTTCACCTCTCCTTTTATGGAGGCAGTGTGCTGTCCAACGCAGAAAAAAGCAGCACAAAACAAAAAAAACGACAGGAAATACTTCATGAAAATTTTAGTTTTTACAAATATACAATCAAAAATGTGTATCCCGATGGGTTATTATCGGCCTTTTTAAGTATTAATATAGAAAAAAATGAAATACTATTTTCTGATGGTGTTGCTGGCTGCAGTTATGGTTTCGCGGGCTCAAACGGCAACAGTATACCGGGTTGCGTTTTATAATGTGGAAAATCTGTATGATATATATGATGATCCTGAAAAAAACGACGATGAGTTCTTACCCCACGGGATTAAAGGATGGAACTACACCCGGTATTACCAGAAACTGAGGCATCTCTACAAAACCATTGCGGCCTTTGGGGAAGGAAGCCATTTGGTGGCCTTTGGTATGTGTGAGCTGGAAAATAATTTTGTCACACGACAGCTACTGGAGAACACTCCATTAAAAAAATGTGGATATCGTTTTATTCAGTATGAATCGCCCGACCGGCGCGGGGTGGATGTTGCCCTGGCTTACGATCCCAAGGTGCTGACGCCACTATTTTCAGAACCCATTACCATCCGGTTTCCATTTGATACCCTGGGAAAAACACGGGATATTCTGTATGTTAAAGTGCTCCTCACTGCGGTCGACACCCTACATCTTTTTGTCAACCACTGGCCGTCGCGATTTGGCGGACTAACCGCGACCATTCCGAAGAGAAACTTTGTTGCCTCGGTACTCAAACAGCGTTGTGATTCCTTGTTCCGAATTAGCCCACAAGCGGCCATCATCATTATGGGCGACCTGAACGATGACCCAACAGACGAAAGTGTGCTCATCAGCCTCGGTGCCGACAACCACTCCCTCATCAACCTCATGCATCCTGATAATCTGAAAGAAAAAGGCGGCACACTGAAGCATGAGTCGGTATGGAATGTTTTCGATCAAATAATTGTCAGTCCTGCATTACTGCAAGGACACATAAAGACTTCGGTATTGGGAGGATGTGCGCACATCGCCGCTTTGCCGTTTTTGCTATGTGAGGATCCCAAATGGCCCGGAACCAAACTTTATCGAACCTACTCGGGCATGCAGTACCTCGGGGGTTTTGCCGATCACCTGCCGGTGTATATCGACCTCAAAGTGAGAACCCATAATAGGGATGTAAATTGATCGAAAAGGCGCCTTGTGCAGCCGTATTATAGTATTGCAGACGCTCGTTGGCCGGGCGGCAACGGATTACGCGTGCAAAATCACGGCCATTAGTGGTAACCACAGTTTCCGATACATGAGAAAGGAGAAGTTGTGTTGTTTCATCCTTCTGCACACCATACAGAAGAACTATATCACACATCGGAAAATACGCACCGGCAGGAATATTATGTACATTTCGACAGATAGCGATCCGCTTTCCGGCAGCACACAAAAAGACAAAATCACCATCAGCTCCAGACCATCCGGCTACCCCTTCCCATTGATGTAAATCATACACGCGACGAATTCCAAATTTCAAATGCGAAGCAGCCGTTACCTGTTCAACAGTATCAGGGCAATAGTTATAACGAAACGCGGAGCGGCCTTCAGTGACTTCAACAATAAGGTTCTTGTAATCGGCGTAAACGACCAGGTACCGGGAATTGGATTTTTGTGCACCAACCACAACAAAAGAGACAATCAGGGCAGCGGCCGGAAGCAATACCCAGAACAGCCGGTCACGAAAATGGCTATTAATCATCCAGGCCATCAAAACCAGAATCAGAATGATCAAAAGCACCTGCAGAGGATTGAGCCAGAGGGTGTTGATTGCAGCACCGGGAATGGAGGCTACCGTACTGACTGCATGAAACAGAACAGAAACGAAAAAATAAAATGCCAGCGCAAGATACCGCGCCGCAAAGGGAACCACAGAGGCCAATAGCAATGCAATTCCGAAATAAAGGATTACCGTGGCCAGTGGAATAACAATAAGGTTGGTCAGGAGAAATAACAATGGAAACGTGTGAAAATAATAGGCAGCAAGGGCAAAAGTACCGGCCTGTGCGGCCATGGAAACAATAGTAATATCCCAGATTTTTCGAAGCAGCAGGGATTTGGGCACAATCCATCCGGAAACGGGTTTATAGAGGGCAATAATGGCTAAGACTGCTGCATAAGACAGTTGAAATCCAATGGCAAAAAGCAGGAAAGGATTAATAATAAGTAACAGAAGAGCAGAAGCAGAAATGGAATTGTAAATGGAAGACTGGCGCTTGATCTCGTTTCCGGTAATCACGAAGGTCAGCATAACCGCGGCGCGCATTACCGAGGGAGCCAGGCCAGTAATCAATGCATAGCCCCATAATCCAGCCAAAAGAAATATAAGCCGCAGTATTCGAAATACCTTCCTTTTACCGATAAACCCCAATAAAAAGTCCAGAATTAAAAAGATAATACCAACGTGAAGCCCTGAAACACAAAGAATATGCATTGCGCCTGCAGCGGCGAAAGCGCGACGCGATTCGGGGTCCAGATCGTCGTCGTACCCCAGAATTAAGGCTGCAGCAATGGCATAAAAAGAATCTCTGGGTGCATAACGCTCCAAAACATGTAACAACGAACGTCGAATTTTTACCGCCTGACGATGAATATTCAGGGTTACAGGTGCGGGCAGGATAATTAATTGATAAAGAGGGGCATAACAGGTAGCGGAAATTTGCTGACGCTTAAGATAACGATTGTAGTCAAAGCCTCCGGGGTTTACCGGGTAGTTGGGGATACGAAACCTCCCATGATATAAAAACCGGTCACCGGGTAAAGGGGCGATAATGCCTGAGTCGTGCGATACGGTAAAAAGCACGTTATAAACTGAACAACCGGTACTGTCACAAACCTGACAAACCCATTTACTGCGGTCAGGAAAACTTGTGGAGACCGATTTAACGGTACAGCACCATAACGTTTCGCGGGGGTTGTCAGCATAAACAGCAGGTATTTCGCCGCGATACCGAAGAAAACCCACCATAAAAAAAAGCAGGGCAATAGCCACACCCGGAACAAAGTGCCAGGCATATTCGGTTCCTTTACCCAGAATCCAGAACCATCCAATCAGAAAGCCCAGTAAGGCTAACCCCGAAAGGGTCAATGGATGTTCTGGTAAGCGGGTATATTCCGCGGCAATAATACCAAGAATTACAAACAAAAGGGCACGGGTAAGCGGATACGGGTTCAGCACTTTCATAAAAACAGAACTCTTTTTCTATTAATACAAAAGGTGCCAAAAACGAACCCAACCATGAAGGGCAGAAAAAAACTATTTACAATACATATCGAGCCATTTCTGCGCCGGGCTCACGCCCATGCTTAACGCTTTTTGCCAGTCGGAGCAGGCACCAGCCAGATCATTATCGGCATATTTCGCCAATCCGCGGTTGTATACAGCATCCCGGGCTTCAGGATTTAAATCAATGGCCCGGGTATAGTGCTGAATGGCTTTTTTATTTTCATTCTTTGCCTTATAGGTGCTTCCCAAACCGTTGTAAGCCAGCCATGTGTCGGGATTAAGTTCCAAAGCTTTGCGGTAATTCACTGCGGCATTATCATATTGCTTCAGCATAAAATATGAATTGCCAAGATTGATAAATGCCTGGGAGTTTCCAGGGTTTAAACGGATGGATTCAGAGATATCAGCCACCGCCTTTTCAAAATCATTACTATTGGCGTGCCATAGTCCGCGGTTATAGTAGGCTGACGCCAGGTTCGGATCCAGTTCAAGGGCTTTATCAAAGGCTTCACCAGCCTCTTCCAGGCGCATAGTATTCATACAGGCGGCTCCTTTGGAATCCCATAACAAGGCATCCCCGGGTTCGGACTGCAGCGCAATACGAAATTCATGATATGCATCGTAATACTGTTTGACCGCATTATGGTACCTACCCTTAAGGGCATGGAAACCTTTTATTTCAGGATCCAGACGTTCGATTTTTCGGATATCAGCCCAGGTTTTATCATACTGTTGCAGATTCATAAAGGCTTCGGCGCGGTAGTAATAAAAATGGGGATTCAGGGAATCTTCCCGAATCGCAAGATTAAATTCCTTCACGGCCTCCTGATATTCACCACGCTGCGCTGAAGCAATCCCTTTTTTAATACGCGACAAGTCGATAACGGGTTTAATTTGTGCAGAAGAGCCCGAAGTCTGCCCGCCAATTTTTTTCCCCAGCCAAATGCCAGAAGTATCCTCAGGCGCAGGTTGGCTCGTTTCCATATCCCGGTTAGTTTTTTTGTTGTTATTGTTTCCGCATCCCTGAAAAAGAAAAGCAAGGACAAAAATCAATAGGTAAAGTGGAGCGATACGCATAATAATTATTTTTTACGGGTTAAAAATTCATACATTTCAGCGGCAATACGGGCGGAAGCACCTGCTCCTCCGATTTTATCCTGAAGCAATTTATAATCGTTGAGCATCGTTTCGCGGGCTGGTTGACCCGGAAGAATCCGCTCCAGCTCCTGCATAAGCCTGTCAGGATTAAACTCCGACTGGATAAGTTCCGTAACGGCCTGTTTTTTTAAGATCAGGTTAACCAGTGAAATAAAGGGGATCCGGATCAGCCACCGGGCAATGGCCACAGAGGCGGGATTTCCGGAATAGCAAACAATTTGCGGCACATTAAAAAGTGCGGTTTCCAGTGTGGCGGTGCCGGAAGTTACCACGGCACAATCGACCGTATGGAGGAGAGGATAGGTGCTATCATACAATATTTCTATATTCCCGCATTCGGGAAGTAATTGAGTATACAAATTTCGATGGTGCGAAACACCGGCAACGAGAAACGAAAATTGTGGATAGGCATTGGCCAGGGTTCCCATGACCGGCAGTATTCTTTTTATTTCCTGACTGCGGCTTCCTGGAAGAAGGGCGACACGGATACGATTGTGGTTGCGGGGTTTCACCGGATGGGCATGGATAAACGCATCGATCTCATCCATCACAGGATGGCCGCCATAGAATACGTTCACCCCATATTCCTTATAAAACTCTTTTTCAAACGGAAGAATGACGAACATGCAATCAACCATCCGTTTTATTTTTCGAATACGGTTCTTTTTCCATGCCCATACCTGCGGAGAAACATAATAAAAGACCGTAATATTGTTTTTTTTGGCAAA
>RZYD01000010.1 GCA_009930445.1 Bacteroidia bacterium
GTGAAAATAATACGCCGGTCGACACCACTGTAAAGCCCGTTTCCGGCAAGATAAGTTCCGCCACGATTCAGATCAACCAAAATTTTATCCTTTATTTGCTCATGTTTTTCGGATACGATCAATAATGATTTTTCGTACGACATCCCTTCAACGACGATATCAATCACCTTACCGGTAACAAATATTGTAATCCATGAATACAACGGAATTCGCCAGTCTTTAAAAACTGCAAGCCCGACCAACACAATTACCGAATCGATGATAATAATCAGTTGCCCCAGGGGCATTCGCGAATATTTGGCAAAAATCATAGCGACAATGTCCGAACCGCCGGTGGTTGCCCGGGCGCGAAAAATCAAGCCTAACCCAAAGCCGATAAGTAAACCACCAAAAACAGAAGCCAACAAAACATCTTCACCAATACGCAGCGGGTCAGTACCAGCCAGATAGGTAAACAGGTCGATAAATACCGAAACCAGAAAAAATCCCACAACGGTTTTAACCCCAAAGCGAGGCCCCAGAAGCCGGATACCCAAAATAGTAAGCGGGATATTCAGAATAAGCCCAAAAAGCCCAATGGGGAAGCCATCGGGAGCAAAGGCGAATAACCCCTGGGTAACATAATGCACCACAATTGAAATCCCATAAACCCCTCCGGGTACAATCCGGTAAGGACTGATAAAAAAACTATACCCTGCCGCCATAATGATGGCGCCGATAAGTATCCCGGCGTAAGTGCGAAACCATTTTTTGCTAAACAATTTTTCACGCGTTACAAAAGCCATATCTATAATTTTTAACGTTACAATTCAACAGCCATCCTATCGCCCCGACAAAATGGTTGCAAAAATAATCTTTATAAAAATATTGACAATGATAAAATGAAATATTTACACAAAATAAACAGCAGGGAACAACAGTAGAAAAAATGCAGAGAAACGGAAGAGCGAAATAATCCGAGAAAAAATTTTATACGACAAAAAAAAACACTAAAATGAAGGGAACAAACGTTTTAGAATAAAAATCAGCATTCAATAGACGAAGTGGTTAATGTTCAAAAAAAATTACTATTTTAGCGTCGCTTTAGAAATACCTTATGTTAACACGCATATTAAGAGCTACATTCATCCTGTTATTAGTAAGTAATTGGGGAGTTGTTAAGGCACAACAAGAGCCTCAGTTTACCCAACATAGCTTTAACCGGCTCAGCTATAATCCGGGATATGCAGGGATGGGAGATGCAATCTGCGCCACCGGAATAATGCGTCAGCAGTGGGTAGGATTTGTGGATATAGAAAACCAGAATATCGGTCCTAAAACCTATACTTTTTCCATCCACAGTCCTGTAAAAATCCTCCGTGGAGGGGTAGGCGTAAACATTATGCAGGATCAGATCGGCTTTTTTACCCACACCAATGTCGACCTTGGGTATTCCTACCACACATCCATCGGAGTGGGCGATCTGGGAATCGGTGTACAGGCTATGTTTTTTAACAGTTTGCTTGATTTCTCCTTGTTTAAACCCATTAACAGCGATGATCCGGTGCTCAATCAGCGCCGGGCAGAAGAGAGCGATATGATTTTCGATGCTAATTTTGGCGTCTATTATCAGGTTCCCAACGAATTCTGGTTCGGTGTTTCAGCCCAAAACCTCTTCCAGTCAACAGGAAGAAACACCCTGTATAAATTGTCACGTACGGTATTTCTTGCCGGTGGATATGAAATCAACTTCCCCACCCGGCCATTTTTTTCCATAGAACCTTCCGTGATGATCAAATCCGATTTTGCCATCGTGCAGATGGATGTCAATGCGTTGCTAAAGTATCGCGACCGGTTCTGGGGTGGCCTGAACTATCGGCTGGGCGATGGACTGGGGTTGATGTTTGGGCTTTGGTGGAAAGACTTTAAACTGGGGTATTCCTACGATATTTCGACATCGAAAGTGAGTGTTGGCGGGAGTAAAGGAAGTCATGAAATTTTATTGGGTTATTGTTTTAAATTTGAATTTGATAAAGGTATTCGTACCTTGCGCAACACAAGATATTTGTAATCTTATTATTACTATACACTAATTTAAACAGGAAAATCGTTATTCTGAATAAAACAGCAAAAAATGAAAAAATTATTTTTGTATTCCTTAGTTCTTCTCCTTATGGCTGGATGCAGCAATTCAGGAAATGGTGAGTTGACAGGCGTTAAAAGGGATGGACAATTCTATCAGCCCGATCCTTTCGGGATGACCTATATTCCTATGGGGAGTTTTACCATGGGTGGAGGTGATCAGGATGTTCCGTATGCCCGGATTAATCAGCCACGGGTTATTACCGTTTCGGCATTTTATATGGATGAAACCGAAATTACCAATAACGAATACAGGCAATTCGTTTTCTGGGTGCGTGATTCCATCGCAAGAACCTTACTTGGTGACCTGAAACCTGAGGAATACCTTATTGAAGAAAATAAGGAAACCGGCGAACTTTACGACCCCCCGATACTCAACTGGGAAACAAAAATTGAATGGAGTGGTGAAGAGGAAAGAGACATCCTGGAAGAGATGTATTACCCCATGCATGAACGTTTTTTCAGAAAAAAAGAAATCGATACCCGTAAGCTGTTTTATGAATATTACTGGATTGACCTGAAAGCAGCTGCACGGAAAGAGTATTCCGATCCTGACGCCAACAGCAAAGATGCCGCGTTTGCCAATCGCCGACAAGGAAGAACCGACCGTTCGGTATACATCCGTAAAGAAACCATAAATGTTTATCCGGATACATTGACCTGGATCCACGATTATAGCTATTCCTATAATGAACCCATGACCAAACGGTATTTCTGGCATCCTGCTTACGATAATTATCCGGTAGTTGGCGTGAGCTGGAAACAGGCAAAAGCCTTTTCCATCTGGAGAACCGAATACCTGAATTCCTTTCTCAGCAAAAACAAAGACGTAATCGTCAACGAATTCAGGTTACCTACTGAATCGGAATGGGAATGGGCCGCACGTGGCGGCTACGAACTCAACCCTTACCCATGGGGCGGGCCGTATACAAGAAACGAAAACGGATGTTTCCTCGCCAACTTTAAACCGAACCGCGGTGATTATACCGGCGATGGCGGCGTACATACGGTGATTGTTGGCCATTATCCTCCGAACGATTTCGGCCTCTATGATATGGCAGGAAATGTTTCAGAATGGACCGAAGATGCCTACGACGAATCGACCTATAATTTTGCGTGGGATTTAAATATGAGCTATAGCTACAACGCCCGCGAAGACGATCCCATTGCACTCAAACGTAAGGTGATTCGCGGTGGATCATGGAAAGATGTACATTACTATCTTGAAGTGGCTTCAAGAGCCTATGAATATCAAGATACAGCCAAAAGCTACATCGGATTTCGCTGCGTGCAGAATTATCTGGGCCGTCAAAAAGGCGATAACCCCTCCCGTGCTTCAAAAGTATACAAATAGATTTTAGCGTATTCGCGATAAAAATTTAAAAAAATATTATTCATAGCTAAGTTATTACATTATGGGACTAAACAAGCTTGTTCATAGCAGGATTTACAAGAATTTCATGTCGAAACTCTATGGCTGGGGCGCAGCAATTGTTATTGTTGGTGCACTGTTTAAAATCACGCACATTCAAGGTGCCAACGAAATGTTGTTTATCGGGATGATGACGGAAGCCATTATTTTCTTCTTCTCGGCCTTCGAACCCCCGCACGTAGAACCCGACTGGAGCCTTGTGTATCCCGAACTCGCAGGGATATATCATGGCAAAAAAGCCGGTGATGTGGTAAAACAAAGAGGCCAAGGCCCCGCCAGAGGAACCGGATCAGTAACCAGTGAACTCGACGAGATGCTCAAAAAAGCAAAAATCGACTCTAAACTTATTGAAGACCTCGGTCAAGGCCTTTCCAGCCTGACCGAAACCACGAAAAATCTTGCTGACATTTCCAACGCAAAAGCAGCAGCAGATAAATTTACGAAAAGCATGGAATCAGCTTCTACCTCAGCCGACACCCTCGCCCAATCGTATAATAAAACTTCTGAAGTGCTCAACAAAGATCTCGCTGAAACCGAAAACTTTCTGAAAAGTGTTCAATCCGCCACACAGGCCGTTGGATCCCTGTCCGAAACTTATTCAAAAGCCGCCCAGTCGGTGACAACGGAAAGTAAAACCTACGACGAAACCTTCAGAAAACTGACTCAAAACCTCTCCGCACTCAATGCGGTGTACGAAATGCAACTTAAAAATTCAGATTCCCAGGCAAAAGTAACCGACCAAATGGGGAATGCAATTGAATCTTTTATGAAAAATATGAAAGCGTCAATTACTACAACTGAAAATTACAAAATTCAGGCAGATGCACTTACCCAAAATGTTGCTGCACTGAATACGGTTTATGGCAATATGCTCGCTGCCATGAACGTAAAAGTAAAATAACAGGCTGAATAATGAACCATTTGAAAACAATATAAGCTAATTATAAATGGCTGGATATAAAGAAACCCCACGGCAAAAGATGATCGGTATGATGTACCTGGTACTGACGGCCATGCTGGCCCTCAACGTATCGGTGGAAATCCTTGAGGCTTTTGTTACCGTGAACGACAGTGTTGAACAAACCAATCTGACTTTCGAAGATAAGATCGAACAGTTGTACGGCCAATTTGAACAACAGTATTTGATTAATCAGGCTAAAGTCGGACCCTACTGGGAAAAAGCAAAACAAGCTGACAGTATGTCGACTGAAATGATTGATTATATCAAAACCCTTAAATATGAGGTAATCGCGCTGACTGAAAAAAGTACAGTGGAAGAGATTAAGCATCTGTCGCTAAGCGAAATTAACAGCCGCGACAGCTATGATCAACCCACCAATTACTTTATTGGCACTTCTCCCGACGGTTCAAGAGGAAAAGCAAGAGAATTAAAAAATAAAATTAATTCATACAAAGAAAATATGCTTGCACTCTTTGATGAAAGCATGGCTATAAATATTAACCTGGGGCTGGAAACAAACAAGGAATATATGGATGCTGACGGGGCCTCCCAAAACTGGGAAATACACCATTTCTATCATACCATCCTGGCCGCTGATGTGACCTTCCTGAATAAACTTATCATGGATGTTCAAAATGCTGAATTTGCTGTACTGAACTATTTTTACAATAATATCAGTGCGGAAGATTTCAAATTTGACATGATCAATGCCAAAGTTATCCCCAGAAGTAATTATGTCTTCCTTAACGGAGAATACGAAGCGGAAGTACTCGTTGCAGCCTACGACAGTAAACAGGCACCCACAGTGCGTGTGATGAAAGATGTAACCCAGCTGACAACTGCCATGTTGGACAGAGCAACCGTATTACCCGGTGACAGTGGCGTGGTAAAACTCCGCTTCCCGGCCAATAGTGAAGGAATTCACAATTATGCCGGTGTAATTGAAGTGACCGGACCCGACGGAAGTATGAACCGCTACCCGTTCAACGACAGTTATATCGTTGCCAAACCATCTCTTACCGTGGCACCGACCAAAATGAACGTCTTTTATAAAGGGGTTGAAAACCCTGTTTCCATCTCTTCGCCCGGTATCGGAACCGAATTGCTTCAGGTTAACATCTCTCAGGGCAATCTCCGGCGTAGCGAAAACAGCGATGAATGGATCGTTACCATCCCGGAAGAAGCCAGTGGAATGACAACCATCAAGGTATCGGCAGAACAACATGGTGAAATGGTCGATATGGGCTCGGCAGAATTTCGTATCAAACGCGTACCCAGTCCGGTGGCAAAAATCGGCGGAACTGAAGGCGGTCAAATCGAAAAAAACCTGCTGGTGACGGCAGCCGCCATTATCCCTCAAATGCCCGAAGATTTTGAATTTGAGCTGGTTTTTGAAATTACCAAATTTGATTTTGTAGCCACACAACGGGGAGGTGACCTGTTTGTCCGTCAGGGCAGAGGAAACCGCCTTACAGATGAAATGCTTTCCTTTGTTAAAAATGCTCGCCGCGGTGACAAAATATGGCTCGAAAATATCTTCGCTACCGGCCCCGATGGCACCAGCCGTCGATTAGGTACAATCGACTTAACAATAAAATAATTAATATTATCGGAGGTTTTATCCTATGAAAAAAATTGTTGCAATAGTTACTTTTCTCAGTTTTCTGATCGCCGGAGCTTCATCGGCTCAGGCGCAGGTAGTAAGCACCCCGCGTGACGGTTTTTACGATAAAGTAAATATCGTCGATAAAAAACCGATCCCCTATGTCTTTGTCAGAGAAGCCGATGTAATCTGGTCAAAACGGATCTGGCGCGTAATTGATATGCGTGAAAGAGTTAATCAACCCTTTTACTATCCCGAAGTACCCCAGAACCAATGGAGAAGTTTGATAACCGTAATCATGGACGGGCTGAAGGAAGGACAAATAACCGCTTACGACGCCTCGGTACCTACCGATGAATTTCTGGTGCCACTCACCTATGAAGAAGTGATGAGCCGCCTCGAACGAACAGATACCGTTCAGCTCCAGCGAAATTATCCACCCTATGATTACTACGACACCATCATTCAGACCGAATTTAACGCCATGGACGTAAAACGTATCCGTATCAAGGAAGACTGGTTCTTCGATAAACAGCGTTCGATGATGGAAGCCCGCGTGCTCGGTATCTGCCCGGTACGCGACAACCTCGATGAAAACGGAAATTTCAGGGGCTATGAAACCCTCTTCTGGGTCTATTACCCCGAAGCCCGCGAAACTTTCGCTAAAGCAGAAGTGTATAACCCCAACAACGATGCACAACGACTTACTTACGACGATGTGTTTTGGAAACGCATCTTCCATAGTACGGTTTATAAAGAATCAAACCGCTTCGACCGCCGAATCTCTGAATACGCAACAGGGATCGACGCATTACTCGAGTCAGAACGTATTAACCGCGAACTGCATCAATACGAACATGACTTCTGGGAATTTTAGGCTGTTCTTGTATTGCAATAATTTTAACCGGAAGTTATTTTTAACTCTCCGGTTTTTTTTATCCCTTTAAAAAGTGGTGCTTTTTATTAAATTTGTTGGGTGACAAATCGCCATTTCATGGATTAACGGAAAAATACCCCCATGGTAAATCACATCCTGAATACACCGGTTGAATTTCTTAAAGGCGTAGGACCGGCAAAGGCCGAATTACTCCGGAAAGAGCTCAACATTTTCACGTTTGGCGATTTGCTTACTTTTTACCCCTTCCGCTATACCGACCGCTCAGTTATTACACCCATTGCCATGGTAAACAGCAGTATGCCCGACGTCCAGGTGATGGGAAAAATCACGCATACAGAGGTAACCGGTACCGGGAGGGCTTCAAGGCTTCATGCCTGGATTGGCGATGATAGCGGAACCCTCGAACTGGTATGGTTTCAGGGATTGAAATGGATCAAAGAAATCGTGCGCCCCGGAAGAGAATTTGTGGCTTACGGAAAACCCAACTATTTTAACGGAGCCATAAATATCGCACACCCTGAATTGGAAACATCCGAAACGTTTAAAAGCCAAAAAAAACAACGCCTTCAAGGGGTATACCATTCAACCGAAAAACTTAAAAACAAAGGGCTGCAATCAAGAGGTATCGCTAAACTGCAATCTACACTTTTGCTCACTGTAAAAGAAAAACTGTCGGAAAACCTGACCCCGGCGATCATCACCTTCTTTAAATTTATTTCGCACGAACAGGCATTAATTAATATCCATTTCCCTGAAAATGAAAAAACACTGCAGGCAGCAAAGGCACGACTGAAATTTGAAGAGTTTTTCTTTCTTCAGCTTCAGCTTCAACAAACAAAATACCTTCGGAACAAAAATATCAAAGGCCACAGATTTCAGCAGGTCGGAAAGTATTTTAACGACTTTTATCACCGCTGCCTGCCCTTCGAACTTACTTCGGCACAAAAAAAAGTATTGAAGGAAATACGACACGATGTGGGAAGTGGAAAACAGATGAACCGGCTACTTCAGGGCGATGTGGGATCCGGGAAAACGCTCGTGGCCCTGATGGCCATGCTGTTAGCCATTGATAATGGCTATCAGGCTGCCATCATGGCGCCTACAGAAATTCTGGCAGAACAACACCGCAAAACAATTGCATCTTTTACCGCCCAACTCGGGATCAATACACTATTGCTTACCGGCTCGACAAAAGCGGCAAAACGAAAAAATATTCATACCGACCTTCAATCAGGAAAAACAGATATTATCATCGGCACCCATGCACTTATCGAACAAAACGTTCAGTTTTATAACCTCGGACTGGTGGTTATTGATGAGCAGCATCGATTTGGCGTGGAGCAACGCGCCCGCCTCTGGCATAAAAATATCATTCCTCCTCATATCCTGGTAATGACAGCCACACCCATACCCCGGACGCTGGCCATGTCGCTGTATGGTGATCTCGATTATTCGGTAATTGATGAACTGCCACCAGGCAGAAAACCGGTAAAAACCCACCATTTTTACGACCACGACCACATAAAAATTAACGGATTTCTGCGCGAACAAATTGCAAAAGGACGTCAAGTGTACATCGTTTATCCACTGATCGAAGAGTCGAAAAAAAGCGACCTTAAAGACTTAATGGACGGATTTGAAACCATTTCCCGTGAATTTCCTTTGCCCCAATACCAGGTAAGTATTGTACATGGACGTATGCCGGCAAAGAATAAAGCCTACGAAATGGAACGTTTCGTAACAGGCAAAACACATATCCTCGTTGCCACAACAGTAATTGAAGTAGGCGTGGATGTGCCCAATGCTAGCGTGATGCTTATTGAAAATGCAGAAAGATTTGGGCTTTCACAGCTCCATCAATTACGCGGTCGCGTTGGGCGTGGCGCCGAACAGTCGCATTGCATCCTGATTTCAAAAACTGAAATTTCCCGGGAAGCTAAAATCCGACTGGCAAAAATGGTGGAAACCAACGATGGCTTTGAAATTGCCAAAGCCGATCTGCTCCTTCGGGGGCCGGGCGATATCCAAGGCACAAGACAAAGTGGAATCCTTGACCTGAAACTCGCCTCTATCTCAGAAGATGAACCCATTCTAAAATATGCCCATGTGGTAGCAAAAAAAATTATTAACGACGATCCGGAGCTTTCCAACCCATCAAATCAACCGATGGCAAAATATCTTGATTATCTGACACAACATGGCCAGCAATGGAGCAAGATCAGTTAAAATAAAATCGTAATTTTGCCATTCTGGATAAAACTTGAAAACCGGCGGTTTACGCCCCGACAATAAAACAAAAAAACATAATGAAAATCGCATACAACTGGCTTAAAGAGTATATTAACACCAGCCTTTCACCGGAAAAAATGTCAGAAGTTTTGACCAACTGTGGACTGGAAGTTGAAAAAATAGAAAAAGTTGAAACGGTAAAAGGAGGATTAGCCGGAATCGTCATCGGTAAGGTACTCACTTGTGCAGCTCATCCTGACGCTGATAAACTGTATGTAACAACCGTTGATATTGGTACAGGGAACCCGCTTCAGATTGTTTGCGGTGCACCCAATGTGGCAGCCGGACAAACCGTTCCCGTGGCCACTATGGGTGCAGTAATGCATTTCGGAGACGAACCCTTCACGATAAAAAAAACAAAACTGCGCGGAGTAGTCTCCGAAGGGATGATATGCGCGGAAGATGAACTGGGGCTGGGAAATTCCCATGCAGGAATTATGGTTCTCGATGACACCCTGGCAGCCGGAACTCCGGCAAAAGACTATTTCAATAGTAAAGAGGATTACGTTTTTGAAATTGGCCTGACACCAAACCGCTCCGATGCCACTTCCCACATCGGTGTAGCCCGCGATGTGTGTGCCGTGTTAAACCGTTTTGAATATGAACAAACCAAAACCGTAACCTCCAGGCTCCACCTCCCGGATGTCAGCACCTTCATGGCACATAATAATACACGTCCCATTGCCATCGAAATAAAAAACCCGGAAGCATGCAAACGCTATATGGGACTGACGATAAGCAATGTATCCGTGAAAGAATCACCCGAATGGTTGAAAAATCGACTCAATTCCATTGGCCTGCGACCCATCAATAACCTGGTGGATATCAGCAATTTCGTTCTGATGGAAACCGGCCAACCCCTACATTTCTTTGATGCAGACAAAATTACCGGTGACAAAATCATTATCCGGATGGCCGAAGAAAATCAATCCTTTGTTACCCTGGATGGGATAAAAAGAACATTATCGGCTAACGACCTTATGATCTGTAACGCGGAAGAACCCATGGTTATCGCTGGCGTTTACGGAGGGCTTAATTCGGGCGTCACCCCGGCAACTAAAACCGTATTTATCGAAAGTGCCTGGTTCGACCCTTCCACTATACGAAAAACAGCCCGACGTCATGCCCTCCAAACCGATGCATCTTTCCGCTATGAACGAGGTGCTGATATCGAAATGCTGCCTTACGCCATGAAAAGAGCCGCCCTGTTAATTCAGGAAATTGCCGGCGGAGTAATCGCCTCAGAAATCACCGATGCATACCCGTCACCCCTTCCCAGAAAACTGGTTACCGTTCATTACACACATATTTATGACCTTATCGGGGAAAAAATCGAGGGGGATCTGATGAAACATATTCTCACCTCCCTCGAAATCAAAATTCTGAAAGAAACAGAAAACACCCTCACCCTTGAAGTACCTACCGCAAAAACAGAGGTCACCCGGGAAGCCGACATTGTTGAAGAAATTCTAAGAATCTACGGCTATAATCCTATCAAAATCCCGCATGAAATCCGTGCGGCACTCTCCAGCGAGGAAAGACCCAATCCGGAAAAAGTAAAAAACCATGCAGCAGCCTATCTCACAGCGAACGGTTTTTATGAAATCATGAATAATTCGTTAACCAACAGCTCGTACTATAAAAATGTCCCCGCACTCGACCCGGCAACACAGGTAACCATTCTCAACCCGCTCAGTAATGAACTGAACATACTCCGGCAAACGCTGCTCTTTGGAGGCCTTGAGGTAATTGCTTACAACCAAAACAGGAAAAACAGCGACCTGAAACTCTATGAATTCGGGAACACCTACCACCTCAAGCCCGGGGTGGACAAAGCGGCCAATGTGCGTGAAAAATACAGTGAATCAGCCATAATGGCCTTGTTCATGACCGGCAAATTTACGGACGAAAGCTGGTACGACAAATCCCGGCCTGCCTCCTTCTTCGACCTAAAAAGCTATCTCTTCACCCTGTTGAAAAAAATGGGTACCGACCCGGAAAAAATTAAAGAAATACCCTCCGGACAACCCTGGTTCGCCGAAGGAATAGATTTGCTTATCCGCAAAAAACGCCTGGCTTCCTTTGGTATTCTTGCAGGAACTTTCCAGAAACAATTCGATATCCAAAACCCTGTGCTCTATGCGGAAATCGCCTGGGAGCTCCTTATGCAACAAATCCCATCAGGAAATATTCAAATGAAACCTATTCCCAAATTCCCTGAAGTACGACGCGACCTGGCACTGATGGTAGATAAATCCATATCTTATCGCGAAATCCTTGAAGTGGTGAAACAAAATGGCGGATCTTTGGTTAAAAAGGTAAACCTATTCGATGTGTATGAAGGCGATAAACTGGAAGCAGGGAAAAAATCCTATGCCATCAGCCTGCACCTTCTGGATACTGAACGAACACTTACTGAGCATGTAATCGACAAAACCGTAAATAAACTTATTCAGGCATTTGAAACAAAAATCAATGCAATAATACGTTAAAAAAACATTCAAATGGTTGATATTCAGTCTATTAAACAAAAATTCGGAATTATCGGCAACGATGAAATGCTGAACAGAGCCATCGATACAGCACGGCAGGTGGCTCCCACCGACCTCACAGTACTAATCTCAGGCGAAAGTGGAGTAGGCAAAGAAGCATTTCCGCAAATCATTCATTCGCTAAGCGCACGAAAACACGGCAGCTATATTGCCGTCAACTGCGGTGCAATTCCGGAGGGTACAATCGACTCTGAGCTGTTCGGCCATGAAAAGGGCTCCTTTACCGGTGCCCATGAAGCAAGAAAAGGATATTTTGAAGTGGCAAATAATGGAACGATATTTTTAGATGAAGTTGCCGAATTGCCGGTTTCTACCCAGGTCCGACTACTGCGGGTTCTTGAAAGTGGTGAATTTATGCGGGTAGGTTCTTCGAAAGTGATTAAAACAGATGTACGTGTAGTAGCTGCCACAAATGTTGATATACCGGAAGCCATAAAAAAAGGAAAATTCCGGCAGGATCTATTCTATCGTTTAAACACGGTACCCATTATTATTCCTCCCTTACGGGAAAGAAAAGAAGACATCTATATGCTCTTCCGAAAATTTTCCAGCGATTTTGCGGCCAAATACCATATGCCCATCCTGCAACTTGATCAGGAGGCACGGCGTATGCTGGAAGATTTCAGATGGGACGGCAACATCCGGCAATTAAAAAATATCACGGAGCAAATCTCCATTATCGAAAAAGACCGAATGATCACGCCGGATACGCTGCGACGTTATTTGCCCCGCGCAGGCGCTCCAAACCTGCCTGTTTTATACTCCGGCGATGAAAAAAGCGGTATTGAGTTTACAGAGCGGGAACTCCTCTATAAAGTGCTTTTTGAAATGCGCCGCGATATTTCGGAGCTGAAAAGAATCCTCTCCGAGGTTATCGACGAAAACCAGCACCCTTCAGAAAATCTGCAAAAGTCGCAAAAGAAATTCCTTTCCGACTTTGATGAAGATCAACTTTTTGAAGCAGATCATACTTTCGAAATCTCAACCAACCGCCATAAAAAAGCTGAACAGGAGGATTATGAAGGAGCTGAAATTTTAGAAGAGAGCCTGAGTCTGACAAAACGCGAAGAAGACCTCATCCGCAAAGCGCTTGAAAAACACCATGGAAAAAGAAAAGCGGCAGCAGAAGAGCTGGGAATCTCAGAAAGAACCTTATACCGGAAGATAAAAGAGTACAATATATAATAAATAAACAATTCTTTCGTTATATAAAATTATGAAAATCAAAGTTTTACCATTTCTGTTGATCCTAATTTCTACGTTTTCGTTTCATAGTTGCGGCATCTATAGTTTCACCGGAGCCTCCATCGACCCCACGATCACCTCCATTAATATTGGCTACTTCAACAATAAGGCTCAGCTGGTACAGCCCACATTAAGCCAGGTATTTACCAATGCCTTAAAAGACCGTTTTGTGGCACAAACCAGGCTGACCCTTACCAACGAATTCGCTGATATGTACCTTGAAGGTTTTATCTCGGATTACAGAATAAGCCCGGTTGCCATTCAGGCGGGAGAAACTGCGGCCATGAACCGACTTACCATCAACGTTAATGTAAAATTCACCAACAGTGTTGATCCGAAACAAAACTTCGAAACCACATTTTCTGCCTATGAAGATTTTCCCCGAAGCAGCGATCTCTCAGCGGTTGAGATACAATTAATTGAACAAATTTCAGAATATCTGGTAGACGATATATTTAACAAAGCCGTAGTAAACTGGTAACAGAATGCCAATACAGGAAGATTTTTTTGACTATATGCAAAATCCGGGAAAAACACCGGAAGGGTTCATCCATCAACTGATACAGAAATACCCCTATTTCTCAGGAGCCTATTTATTGCAGGCGCATTATCTATACCACCGCCAGGCAGATGATTTTTCCGGACAACTGCCCTACATAGGAATACATTTGCCCGAACGGCTAAAACTACGCGAGATCTACCTGGGCAGGACAGCTGCGCTGGCCGAGGGTTTTCCTTCAACAGAAAGGCAGGCGGATGCCAACAAAGCAGCGCCCCAACCGGATGATACGCCTACGAAAAACAAAGAAGTAACCAACCGGGACGATTTTTTTACTCGCTCTCTCACGCAGGAAGTTATGCGAACCCTCATTAAAAACTCCGGGTTCATGCCTACCGACATATACGACCCCATTAAAGACATGCCCCGGGAGCCGGAACCCATTTCAGAAACAAAAAAGAAAACCAGCAACCGCGAACTGATCGAGCGATTCATTGAAGAACAACCCTCGATTAGCAGAGCTTCTTCCGGGGCTTCATTCTTCGATCCTGACGAACTGGCAAAAAAATCGAACATCGATTCAGAAGAGCTTATCAGCGAAACGCTTGCAAAAATTTACCATGCACAGGGGAACAATCAGAAGGCCATAAAAATTTATGAGCAGTTACGTTTGAAATTCCCGAAAAAAAGCAGTTACTTTGCAGCCCAAATTCAGAATATTATTAACGAAAATAATCAATAAAAAAAATACGATGGGAGCATATGTTTTAATCTCGGTATTAATTCTTGTCGCAGCAGTGCTTATGGTGTTAGTAGTGCTGGTTCAGAATTCAAAAGGTGGCGGGCTCGCTGCCAACTTTACAGGCGGAAACCAAATCATGGGTGTCCGGAAAACAGCCGACTTTCTTGAAAAAGCAACATGGACACTGGCGATTATTATCCTCGCACTCAGTTTACTGTCGGTTATCGTAATTCCTAAAGGAAATGTTGCCAATAGCAGCGCTGCCGATACCGAACTACGCGAAGTTATTGATAATAACGGAACTACTGCACCCGTTAACCCGGAAGATTATCAACTCCCGCCGGAAGAATAAAACAAAGGATCCCTAATTTAAAATGTCAGAATGTCACTACCTTCTGACATTTTTTTTTGATTCTTGCTTTGGCACAAATTATGAAAGCCCGTCGTGCAAATTGAATAATTAACTGTGCTATAAAAACCTAAAAAAATGGCAAACTTGAACATTAAACCTTTAGCAGACAGAGTTCTGGTTGAACCTGCTGCTGCAGAACAAAAAACAGCTGGCGGAATTATTATCCCCGATACAGCGAAAGAAAAACCTCAAAAAGGTGTTGTTGTGGCGATTGGCCCCGGAAAAAAAGACGAACCAATGACCGTAAAAGTGGGCGACCATGTCCTCTATGGCAAATATGCCGGAACTGAACTCTCGTATGAAGGAAAAGATTACCTCATTATGCGTGAATCAGATATCGTTGCAATCATTTAATTACGTCATTCATTAGGTAACCTAAAAATTTAATCTCATGGCAAAAGAAATCATTTTTAATATCGACGCCCGTAACAA
The DNA here is from genome assembly GCA_009930445.1 of Bacteroidia bacterium. Taxonomy (GTDB): domain Bacteria; phylum Bacteroidota; class Bacteroidia; order Bacteroidales; family BM520; genus BM520. Next base: position 15,187 of record RZYD01000010.1, read on the forward strand.
ACTAAAAAATGGCGTTGACGCATTATCCAATGCAGTAAAAGTAACCCTCGGTCCAAAAGGACGAAATGTGGTACTCGAAAAATCCTATGGATCCCCGCAGATAACCAAAGATGGGGTTACCGTAGCGAAAGAAATTGAACTCGAAGATAAATTCGAAAACCTGGGTGCGCAAATGGTTAAGGATGTAGCATCCAAAACCAACGATATCGCAGGAGACGGTACCACAACTGCAACCGTATTGGCACAATCCATCGTAACAACCGGAATGAAAAATGTTGCCGCCGGCGCTAACCCCATGGATCTTAAACGGGGTATTGATAAAGCCGTAATCGCAGTTATTAAAAGCCTTCACGACCAGAAAAAAGAAATTGGCAATAACAACGACCGCATCAAACAGGTGGCAACCGTTTCCGCCAATAACGACCCTTTGATCGGAAACCTCATTGCGGAAGCAATGGATAAAGTAAAAAAAGAAGGTGTAATTACCATCGAAGAAGCCAAAGGAATCGAAACCTACGTTGAAGTTGTAGAAGGAATGCAATTCGACAGAGGTTACATTTCGCCCTACTTCGTAACCGATACCGAAAAAATGGAGGCAGTGTTCGACAATCCATTGATTCTGATTTACGACAAAAAGATCGCTGTAATGAAAGATCTGCTTCCTGTTCTGGAGAAAGCAGCCCAGACCGGACGCCCCTTGCTGATTATTGCTGAAGATGTGGAAAGCGAAGCACTCGCTACTCTGGTAGTGAATAAAATCCGTGGCGCGCTTAAAGTAGCGGCCGTGAAAGCACCCGGCTTCGGCGACCGCAGAAAAGAAATGCTGGAAGATATTGCGGTTCTTACCGGCGGCGTAGTAATTTCGGAAGAAAAAGGCTATAAGCTCGAAGATGCTGACCTCAGCTTCCTTGGAAATGCTGAAAAAATCACCATCGACAAAGAAAACACTACCATTGTCAGCGGCAAAGGCGATAAAGACAGCATCCATGCACGGGTAGGCCAGATCAAAAAACAGATCGAATCAACAACCTCTGACTATGATCGTGAGAAACTCCAGGAACGTTTGGCAAAACTTGCCGGTGGAGTAGCTGTAATTTATGTGGGGGCAGCCAGTGAAATGGAAATGAAAGAGAAAAAAGACCGCTTTGATGATGCACTTAACGCCACACGCGCAGCAACCGAAGAGGGAATTATTCCCGGTGGAGGTGTTGCCTTCATCCGCGCCATCACAGCACTGGAGTCGTTGCATGGAGAAAACGCAGACGAGGATACCGGTATCAACATTATCCGCAAAGCACTTGAATCACCTATGCGGCAAATTATTTCCAATGCCGGACTGGAAGCTTCCGTGATCGTTCAAAAAGTACGGGAAGGGAAAGATGACTTTGGGTTCAACGCCCGCACTGAAATCTACGAAAACCTCTATGAAACCGGCGTTATCGACCCCGTAAAAGTAACCCGTGTAGCACTGGAAAATGCAGCATCCATCGCAGGGATGATTCTGACTACTGAGTGTGCCATTACGGAAATCAAAGAAGATAACCCAGCCCCAATGAACCCGGGAATGGGTGGCGGAATGCCCGGAATGATGTAAAAAAATCAGCAGGAGCAAATAAACCTGTTGCAAAATATAACTCTGGCAGGGACCGAAACCCTGTCAGAGTTCATTTTTTAAAGCTTTTCCTATGAAACAGTTCGCATTTTTTCTTTTTACCCTGTGGTGGTGCACGACAATGGCTTATGCACAAGTACCGGTGAACGAAAAAACAAAAGCCTTTCAATATCAGGAGGTAGTTCATGAAGAAGGTACTCAGGCCGATTTCTTTATTCGTGCCATCAATTGGGTGAACAATACCTACAAAAACAGCGCAGAGGTAACACAAGTCCGCGATCCACATACAGGAATCATTGAAGGAAATCACCGTTTCCGGCTCCAAAACAGCAATGCGGAAGGAATAATAACCGAGGGAGAGATGATTCTGTACACATTCTCCCTGCAATTTAAAGAGGGACGTTACCGGTACACCTTTGGCGATTTTGTAGTTAAGAAAACCTCCCGGTTTCCACTCGAGCGATGGGCCGACCCGGAAGATCCCGAATACCGCATCGACCTCTCCGATGTACTGACACAAGTTAATGAACACATCAGCGGCCTGATTAAAGCCTTAAAAGAAGAAATGAAGCCTCCGGTAGAAGTGATCGAAGAAGACTGGTAAGGATTTCCAACAAACACTACTCAGTGTTGGCGTTTTATCCCAATAGCTTTCAACATCCAGGTAGGAAGCGCTTTCTCAGGATCGCGTTTTTCCAGGTTAATATACCATCCCAGCTTCTTCAGGACAGGCACTTTATGTGTTTCCACAAATTCGATTAAAGCCCCGTCAGGATCTTCGATATAGGTAAAATGACCGGCTGCCTCACCCATATCAAAACTGTCGTTACTGTCGCACACAAAAGGATGGCCCGCTTTTTCGCACCGTTCCTTTAGTGCTTCCATTCCATGAATATCAAAACAGACATGAATATACCCGCTGTCGCCCCACCACCGGTTAGCGAAAATTTTCACCGGCGAATAATCAAAAGCCTGAACGAGTTCGATCGCAGAAGTACCAAAAATGGGACTAAAAGCACCTTTGGGTGTAGCACTGCGGCGAAGTTGCATACGCCGGACGCGATGATCACCCCCGGGTAATGAAGCAAAATCACTAAACACACCCGTACGGTCATAAATCACCTCATCATACCCCAGCACCGTGGCATAAAACGAACTCGACTTTTCGATATCACTAACGCCAATAATCAATCCATGGACGCCACCCAACACTTTATGCGCATCAGAAAACCGAAAGGGATCCTCCTCAATCTGCAATAGGTTGCCAAAGGGGTCACGGGCAAAAAAATGCTTTTTACCTGCCGGATTATATACTACTTCACTGAGGAGCTCCACCCCCTTTTCTTTCAAGTGCTGAAAAGCCATTGCCACATCGTCGGCTTTATATTTAGCCACAAAAAGGCCCAAATCCCCCAACAAAAGCTCCTGCTCTGGTTTGCGTTGTACCCGACCCATGGGTTGCCATATTTCCAAACCTCCGCCGCCCCGCATATTCACCGCCAGAATAGCCCTCCGGGCCTGTGGTTTCCCACCGGTATACGGCAACATCAGTTCAGCAACACCTTCATCATCAAATATCTTAGCATCAAAACCCAACTGGTGGTTATACCAGGAAAAAGCATTTTGTACATCGGGAATGCCGATTCCAACTTGCTGTATTCCACTAATAATCAATTTCTTATTCATAACTTTCCCAATTACATATTTATGTTGGATTAACACGACGAGCCATTGTATAATATAAAGCCGGCAGAAAACGACGAATATGCACTAATAACAACTCTTTCCGTCCCACCAATACTTCATGCTTGCGGCGTCTGATTGCCCGTTCAATTTTTCTTGCACAGATCTCTGGTGCCATCCCCTGTTTCTGATTGTTATCCATTGCACCATGAGCAGTTCCATCGGCTGTGAGTGCATTTACAGAAATCTTTGTAGTGATAAAACCAGGATATACCAGCGTGACAAAAATCCGATGCTTTCGTTCTTCCGCATCCAGGCTTTCAAAAAATCCCTTCAGTGCATGCTTAGAAGCGGAATAGGCCGATCGTAAAGGGAAACCAAATTTTCCAACGATACTGCTTATTGCGGCAATATGCCCACCACCGTGTGTCAACATGTGTGGAAGTACCATTTTGGTTAATGTCACCGTTCCAAAAAAGTTCAACTCCATCACTTTCCGATCGATTTCTGTACCTGTATCACGAGTTAATGAGCGCTGGCTGATACCTGCATTATTAATTAAAACATTGATGGGACGGTTTAATTTCCCGACCTCTGCCCAGGCCTGTGCAATGCTTTCCGTTGAAGCCATATCCACAGGGACAACAAAAAAATCAGGCGATTTCCTTTTCTTTCCGTCAGATGGTGCCGAAATTTTTGCACAACGTAAGGCAACAGCTTGCAATTGTGATTCATTGCGCGACGAAAGTATTACACTCGCACCTAAACGGGCATAATGCTCCGCCAATGCCGCACCAATTCCTGATGAAGCACCTGTAATCCATACTGTTGTATTAGCTGAATACACCATAAGTTGCCCGATTGGTAAAACAGCCAAATTTCAGAAAATAATCCGAAGAAAAAAAAACTATTTCCGGTAAACCCTGGCATCGCCACTATAACCCACGAAAAAAAAGGAACCAACAAAAAAAAATATTTCCATCTGAATCTTATTATCTTTATCGTTTTAAAAAAATAAGCAAAAAAAGATAGCACAATGCCTATAAAAACCGTTGAAGGTAATATTATCGATATTCATAACCGTCGCATCTTTGGCGGAATTGTTACAATATCAAAGGGAAGAATCAGCGCAGTGAAAGCCACAGGAAAGGCCTATGACCACTTCCTGCTGCCTGGCTTCATCGATTCGCACATTCACATTGAAAGCACACTTTGCACTCCGGGAGAATTTGGAAGAGCCATAATTAAACACGGCACAGTGGCGACCGTTTCCGACCCCCACGAAATTGCCAATGTATTAGGTACAGAGGGAATTGAAGCCATGATAGAACATGCCAAATACAGCCCCGCGAAAATATTCTTTGGCTTGCCCTCGTGCGTTCCGGCCACCCCACTCGAGTCGTCGGGGGCAACGATTGACGCAGCGCTGACCGCTTCACTGCTACAACGTCACGATCTGTATTTCCTTTCGGAAATGATGAATTACCCGGGCGTACTCGCGGGCGATCAGGAAGTGATGGAAAAAATACAGGCCGCAATAACATTAGGCAAACCTGTTGATGGCCATGCACCAGGCCTCGGAGGACAACGGGCAACGGCTTATGCCGCAGCTGGCATCTCCACCGACCATGAAAGTTTTTGCATCGACAATGCCTGGGATAAAATACAGGCCGGAATGCATATTCAGATCCGGGAAGGGTCTGCAGCAAAAAATTTTCATGAACTCATCCCCCTCATGCATTTTGCACCAGAAAAACTCATGTTCTGCTGCGATGATATGCATCCCGACGATCTGATTAAAGGCCATATTAATCTTCTGGTGAAAAAAAGCATCGATCTCGGGTACGATCTTTTCGATGTTTTACGTGCAGCTTCATTAAATCCGGTTACACATTACCGATTACCCGTAGGGTTACTCAGAATTGGCGATCCGGCAGATTTTATCATTGTCCAAGACCTGTGTCAATTCCATGTGCTGCAAACTTATATCAATGGTAAACAAGTATTTAAGGAAGGTTTTTCACCACCCCAAATACCCAAAATCGCTCTTAAAAATCGATTCCAGGCACTGCTTCCACCCCCGGAAGCAATCCGTATTCAGGGGAAAAAGGGCGACCAAATCCGGGTGATTGGCGTGAAAGACGGAAGTATTATCACACAGCACCGTAAACGGATAGCAAAAACAGAAGACAACGCATATATGCCTGATACAGCGAGGGATCTGCTAAAAATCGTGGTACTCAACCGATATGAAGCGAAACCGCCTGCCGTGGGTTTCGTTCACGGGTTTGGGTTTAAAAGCGGTGCCATAGGTTCTTCCGTGGCCCACGACAGCCATAATATTATTGCCATCGGCACCAACGATACAGATATTCTTACAGTAATACACGCCATTATTCACCATCAGGGAGGGTTGGCCTGTGCGCACAACGGAAAAATCGATTCTTTACTTCCCCTTCCCTTTGCAGGCCTTATGTCAGACCTCCCCCTGGAAATAATTGCAGAAAAATTTGATACAATCTCCCGACAAGCAAAAAAAATGGGATCGACGCTTACTAACCCATTTATTACCTGCTCATTTATGGCATTGCTTGTAATTCCAGCACTTAAAATAAGTGATAAAGGACTTTTTGACAGTGAACATTTTAACTTTATATCCCTTAAAGTAAATGTATGATACATAAGAGAAACAGGAGATAAGATTTTTCTCAGAAATAATGTGTATTTTTGCAATACAATAGAAATCACCTGTTTATTTATTGATAAGTTTAGATGCTTATTTTTTAAATGTTATAGTTTACTAAAAAAATAAACAATGAATTCATTAACCCTCGACGTCGACAAACTGGAAGCAGCAGCCAGTAAACTGCGTGCTATCGCTCATCCAATGCGCATTGCAATTATTGAACTTTTGCAGGATGGCAAAAAAATGAGTGTTACAGAAATTTACCTGAAATTAAAAATCGAACAAGCCGCTGCCTCACATCACCTCAACATCCTTAAAAACAAAGGGGTTCTTGAATCGCGCCGCGATGGGAAAAAAATTTATTACACGTTGAAAAGTGCGGCTCTAACAGAGATTATTCACTGCATTAATAAATGCAATGCAGAGGAATAGCGATGGGGTAACCCCATCTGTTATACCGTATTTTTATTCAAGCGTCCAGGCCTCCTGAACCTTCCACTTTGAACGGATATCAATAGGTTTTTCAAAGGAAAAAACTTTTTCCGGCTGCTGATGGAGAAATATCCGTCCGGGGCTCCATTTGCCATTTCTATCCCGGTCATCAATAGCGCTCAGTGTATATTTCCCGGCAAAAAGGTCCGAAAAAATATACTTCCCTGAAGCAGCAACCGGCATTGATTTTACCATCCGTTCTTTTGCATCCAAAAGATAAAGAATAAAGCATGGGTTTTCACCCGGAAGTGTTAGAGAAATTTCCAGATTTCCCAGTTCGTCAGGGTCTATCAGCGTAAAAGGAATCACCAGTGAATCATTGGTATTTCCGTAGATATCGGTCATAGCCCCGGAGGCAACGAGCAATGAATACGTAGCCCCTTCTTCCAGCCGGTTCTTCAAAAACAGAACCGTGTTCAGCGAATCGCCTGCCTCAAAAACCGGTGTAAGTGAATCCGTAGCAGTTTTCAGCAGTGAACGGCTAAAATCGAAAGCAGCCAGCGGGTTTTCAGAATAAAAATTAAAAGTGCTTCCAGGGAGCAATCGCGTATGGGAAACCAAATTATTTTTAAAATATGTCGCCATTCCTTTTTGGTCAAAATCGTTGGAAGTCAACGTAATCCGAACCGTATCCAGTGCAATCGTATCATTCAATACCACTACATTCATCACCTTAACCGTAGTGTCGCGGATCCACCAACGCACAGTATCGGCGGTTGCATTCACTCTCCGGATCGATTTGGGCAGCGGTACTGAATCGGCCGTAGTAAAACGTGCGGACGGTGTGGGTTGATTAAAAAGAAATTCGACCACATAATTATCAACCAGGCGCGAACCGGAAAGCTTAACAACCGTATCAGGTTCACGATAAAGCGCCAGCATCAGCTGCGGAACGGTTGAAACCATAACACTGTCGGGCAATGAATCCGGAAGCGCAGGAGCATACCCCGGAGTAATCGGTTGGTCGCAAAAAGCAATACGCTCGTCAGGCAGGTCAAAATAAAAATTTGCGTTAATATCCTCAAGGGCATAACATTGATATTCACCATTTTGTAATTGGTCGAGATAAAAAGCCCCCGTTTTATCGGTAGCGGCAATATAATAAGGAGTGGAAGTAAAAAATGCCGTATCCGAACCGGCCGGGTATAGCACAACCCAGATCCCCTCCAGCGGTGCAAGGGTTTGCGCATCCACCACACTTCCCCGCACAGAAAGTGAATCAATATAGGTACCCGTAGAGAACACATAACGGAACGATGGAACCGCATTTCCTTCATTCAAATCGGCAATGGCATCCCCCAGAAATAGGTTATAGGTAGTTTCTGAACGCAACGTATCCTGTATTTTTATCCACACCGACTTCCCTTTCAGGAGAACCTCCGGTTTCTTCGTCATAGGCGGAGAAACAATCATTTTTTCATTTACCTCTTTTAGCTGTAGAAATTCATCAAAGTTCACCTTTATCAGTTTCCGGTCGAAGTTAACCGTTCCGGTCGGCGGTTCTGCGGAGATCAACACTGGAGGATTTTTATCCTGTGGCCCTCCTGTTGGAGCCATTTCTGAAGCGCAACGTGTGGCCGCAACCATAGTTATCACTACGCATAATCCTACTAACCAATTTCGATAATTCATACGTGCAAATATACTTACTCCCGGGCGATAAAAATACGATTTCTCAACAAACAGCAGCTAATGGGGTTTAATATTCATTAACTTTGTGATACGCCGATGGAAAAAACAAAAATTATTGCCTTTATCATGCTTTTGCTGCTACTAAAAAGCCTCGCAGGGAGGTCGCAATTTCGCCCTGATAATTCGGTAATAGTGAAAAAGTATCAACAGCATCGGGCGGCTCTTTTTACAAGGCAGCCCTTGGCCACATCCGTTTTTAATATCCACTATACCCGGTTGCAATTCACTCTCGACCCGGCAGTGCGTGCCATTCAGGGCATTGCAACCCATCATTTCATGGTTCAGGAAACCACCGATACCCTAGTATTGCTTTTAGCACCGGAACTCACTCCCGACTCCATTCTTTTCC
>RZYD01000168.1 GCA_009930445.1 Bacteroidia bacterium
CGATGGGCGTAGTATTATCAATCCGGAGATGGCCGATACGATGGCCAATACCAACTGGTGGAACGAAATTTTCCGGCCGGCACTGATGGCCAACTATAATCTTTCAGCCAGTGGAGGTTCAGAGAAGACTAACTATATCCTCTCCGGAAACTACCTCCGTCAGGAGGGGATCATCCTGAACTCCGGATACGAAAGGTACGCAGTGAGGACTTCGCTGAATACCGCACTCACCGACAAAATTTCGGTGGGTACCAACATCAACCTTTCAGGATCCACCCGCGACGTAGTGGGCAGCTCGGGCGATGGATACGGTGGCAATGGCGGCAGTGTGGTACGCTACGCCTTTTTCCGCAGCCCTGTTTACCCGGTGTATTACCCCGACGGCTCCTATATTGATTATTACCAGCCCTATGCTGAATTTTATGGCGACGGGTACAATCCGGTAGGGTTTGCCAATAAATACGACTGGAAAGTCAACGAGCACCACATGTTAGGCAATGCCTTTGTTCAGTACGATATTCTCGATGGGCTGGTATTTAAAACCGATTATGGCCTTGACTTCATGGGCTCGCACGAAAAACGCTTTAACGAAAACTGGGGGTTTAACGACCGTATTAATAACCCAAATTCGTTGCAGGAAATCACCTATACGACAACCATTCACACCTGGAAAAATACGCTGGACTATACAAAAACATTTGGAGAGCAACACCATTTACAGGCATTGTTGGGTACGGAAGCAATTACAAGCAGTACTATCGGCCAAAGCGGATCGGCAATGAACTTTCTCGATCAGGTTCCCAGCGTCCGATATCTCGACAATGGCACCACCAACCAGCGGGTCACCTCCTGGAATACCGGATGGGCACTTTTTTCTCTTTTCGGAAGAGCCTCGTACGATTTCAGTGGAAAATATTACGCCGAAGTGGTGTTACGGCGTGACGGCTCCTCACGATTTGGGCCAAATTACCGCTACGGCATCTTTCCGTCCGGATCGCTGGCCTGGCGTATTGACAAAGAAAAATTTCTGGAAGAGGTGGAGAATATCTCGTTTATGAAGCTGCGCACCAGTTTCGGGATGCTGGGAAACCAGGAAATTGGAAACTATTCCTTTGCCAGCCTGATCACCGGCGGCAGCTACTATCCGTTCACCACACTCCCCGATGTGGGCTATTATCTTTTTCAACACGGCAACGAAAACCTGCGTTGGGAGAATCAGGTACAATTTAACGCCGGCCTCGATCTGGGCCTTTTCAACGACAGGCTCTATGTGTATGCCGACTATTTCCGGAAAGTAACCAATGATATGCTGGTACAGGCACCACTGCCGCCAAGTAGTGGCAGCGCCACTCCCCCCTATTTTAATGCGGGGAGTGTACTGAATCACGGATTTGAAGCGGAAGTCAATTTTAAAACAAAAAAGAAAAATTTCTACTACGATCTGGGACTGGTATTCTCTCATATCTCCAACCGGGTGCTGGAGCTTTACGGTGACAATCCGATTCTTGCGGGCCGCATCGACAATGGGGTGTATGCCACTCTTACCGAAGAGGGTTATCCGATTGGTTCGTTTTTTCTTTATGAGATGGAAGGAATCTTTCAGGATCAGACCGACATTTTCACGCATGCCTATCAGGGAAACAACATCGAACCCGGCGATGTAAAATATAAAGATCTCAGCGGTCCTGACGGGGTTCCCGACGGGGTAATTGATGCCTACGATCGACGGCATGTGGGAAGTCCCATCCCGGATTTCACAGTTGGTTTTACCGGCAATGCCACGTACCGAAACTGGAGTGTTTCCCTGTTTCTCGAAGGGGTTTATGGCAATGAAATCTACTGGCAGGCAGCCCACGACATTGAGGGTTTCTACAGGGCTTTTAATATTACCGAACGGGTATATGACGAACGCTGGACCGGCCCGGGCACCAGCGACACGCAGCCCAGGGTATCGTGGTCAGGTGCCACTAACAATAAAAAGCCTTCGACACGTTTTCTGTTCGATGGCTCGTATATGAGAATAAAGAATATTTCACTGGGGTATACCTTTGATTTTTCAACAACCAGGCAAAAAGGCCTCAACAGCCTTCATGTATTTCTTTCTGCACAAAACCTTCTTACCTTATCGAATTATCCGGGATTGGATCCGGAGATGCAGACCAGCAATAATGCGGCCTCAGAGGGCGATCTTGCAGCAGGCATTGACTGGGGAACCTACCCTTCGGCGATGATCATCAATTTAGGAATTAACATAAGCCTCTAAAAAATGAAAGAAGCCGATAACATAGCAATATCCATGTACCTGGAAAAATTTTTCAGCAACAGGGATTCAATGAACTCAAATTCAATATAGTATGAAAAAAATGATCTATAGCATTGCCGTTATTTTTCTTTTAATTGCTTCAGGTTGTGAAAAATTCCTCGACGAACAACCACAGGGGCAATATTCCACGGCGGATTTTTTCCAAACGGCCGACCATGCACTTCTGGCTATCAATGCGGCCTACGTACCCTTATCGTTTGCCAATAGTGACAACCGGCTGTGGGTCTTTGCGGAAGTGGCCTCCGACGATGCTGTAAAAGGTGGATTCCCCGGCGATCAGGCAGACATCGGGCTCATCGATAATTTCCTGATTTACTCCGACAACGGCAACATCGAAACCACATGGGGCATCTACTATGAAGGAATTTCACGCTGCAACGCAATTCTGGATAATGTACCCGACATTGCCATGGAACAGGCGCTGAAAGACCGCATTCTGGGGGAAGCGTATTTTTTGAGAGGCCTCTACTACTTTCAACTCTGCAATATCTTTGGCAATGTACCCTTAATTTTACGGGTGTTGAATCCAGACGAAATGCAGGTTCCCAATACAACCCGTGAAGAGGTGTTACTCCAGATTAAAAAAGACTTTTCTGCTGCAGTGGAAAAACTCGGGAAAGCACTCAACGCTTCACCCGGAATTTACCCCTCAGGTGAGTTCGGCCGCGCTACACCCGGTGCTGCACTGGCTTTTCTGGCCAAAACCTATCTGCTGATGGAAAACTGGGAGGCCGCCTATACCACCGCCCGGGAAGTAAAAAATTATGGCTATGCCCTTATGGAAGTATACAACCATAACTTTCAGGTCGCCTATGAAAATAACATGGAGTCCATATTTGAAATTCAACATATTTCCGGCTTCAGTCCGGTGACCGGAAGCCGGTTGAATCAGTGGCTGGCGCCTCGTGCCCGCAATGGCTATGGCTTCGACGAGCCCACGCAGGATTTTGTGAATGCTTTTGAAATAACAGCAACAGGCGTTGCAGATCCACGCCTGGATTATACGATCGGACGCAAGGGAGGACTATGGATCAATGGAGAACCCTACGACACCACCTGGAGCTCCACCGGGTTCTCGCAAAAAAAATACCTGCAACCGGAAACAGAAATCCCTTTAAGCACCCGCGGCGATGCGGATCTCAACTTTACGCTGATGCGCTATGCTGAAGTGCTGCTCATCGAAGCCGAAGCGTTATGTGAGGCCGGGATGACATCGGAAGCACTGGCACCCCTGAACGAAGTACGCCGCAGAGCCCGTGAAGCTTACCTTTACGATGAAACCCTGCCCGGATACGGAACAATTCCCGAAGGACTGCTTCCGGAAATTACCACCACCGATCCGGTGCAACTGCGCGCAGCAATACGCCACGAACGCCGGGTGGAACTGGGATTTGAATGTCAGCGCTATTTCGATATTATGCGCTACGGACAGGAATACGCCAATGCAGCACTAGGCGATAGGGAAAACTTTAACTACATGATTCATAAAGTATTTCCCATTCCGCAATCGGAATTGGAAACCAATGGAAATATCACGCAAAACTACGGATATAACCAATAATTATGGTACATCACTACTAATTAAAACTAAACAAACATGAAAACAACAAGAAGAAAATTTAGTCTGTTAATGCTGTTAGCCGCACTTTTTGTGTCCGGAATATTTACAGCATGCACTGAAGATGAAATTATTGAAGGGGATAAGACCGCTTTGAATGCACTTATCACCGAATGTGAAACCCTGATTGCTGATGCAATTGAAGGCACCTCTCCCGGGTTTTATGAAGTAGGATCGAAAGCCACTTTCCAGACTGCCATCGACGCAGCAAAAACTGTATCCAACGACAGTGAAGCAGATCAAACTGCAGTAGATGGCGCCAAAGCTAACCTCCAGGCTGCGAAAACAAATTTTGAAGCGGCAATGATTCAGGATGTTTCCACCGACGGTCTCGTGGGCCAATGGCTGTTTAATGGCGATGCCACGGATAACAGTGGGAACAATAATGACGGCACAGCCAATACCGGTCATACCTTCTGGGGTGCAGGAACGCCACAGCTGACTGCCGACCGTTTTGGAAACGAAGATATGGCCTACTATTTTGATGCTGGTGCCAATGTTGAAATTCCTTACAATACCGCACTCAACCCGGCAGTGATTACGCTGAGCTGGTGGATGTACATGGAAGAATTACCCAACAATGACTACATGATTTCCATGAACCGGTGGAATTGTTTTAAAGTTAACCTCCAGGATATCAATCGTGTATTCTTTACTACACGCGTTGAAGATCCGGAAAATCCCGGAACCTACATTTACAGCGACCGTGACCATGATGGAGAAGGGCTGACTGCAGAAACATGGTATCACCTGAGTGTTTCTTTCGGTAATGGCCATATGAAATTCTATATTAATGGCAATCTGGTGAAAGATTGGGATAATGTACCCGATGCTGCGATTAATACCATTAGTTCAGAACCTGTTAACCTTGTTTTTGGTCAGGATCTGCCTACTTCAATCTATTCCACCGATGACCAGAGTCCGTATTTCGTAGAGTGGGGTGGCTATTTCAAAGGAAAGCTTGACGATATCCGGTTGTATAACCGCGTTCTCGCTGACAATGAAATTTCTTCTATCTATGCGATTGAAAAACCGCAATAATTTTTTATTTTAGTTAGATAAATTGAGGGGATGGCTCTTTCCCGCAGGCAAGGGGTGCAGCAGCACCCTTTGCCTGCCGGGATTATACAAGAGCCATTCTTTTATCAAAAAGAAACCGATAAGTTTGCAACGAAACACAACGCTCCATTAAAACAGCAATCCTGGCGTTTTAAGGCATCGTAACATATCATAACTTGACAAATGAAACGAGCACTCCTTACCTGTAGTATTTTTGTCCTGCTCGCTGCCTGTAATCCGTCGGGTAACGACCGGGATCAAACGCTGCTTTTCTGGTCATCGAACAATGCCGGTGAGATTGCCTTTTCAGAAGAACGCGCTGCGGCCTGGAACAACAACAATCCGTCAACTACCCTTCAGTACCAACCTGTTCCTGAGGGACAAAGCAGCGAGGAGATTATCCTGGCAGCCGTTGTGGGTAAAACCACACCCGACATTTATGCCAATATGTGGCAGGGCAGTGTGGAATTTTATGCCAACGCGGGTGTACTGGTGCCGCTCGATACGCTGGAAGGT
>RZYD01000790.1 GCA_009930445.1 Bacteroidia bacterium
GGTGGCCCGCCGTATACACCCAATGACTTTGAACTTTCGTCTGCGATTTTGGCCTGGGATGCACGGGGCAGAGGGTATCTTGATTACGACCTTTTTAATTCCGAACGGCTGGGGGCTTTTAATCAACTCGACCTCCGTGTCGATAAGGAATGGTTTTTTAGCCAGTGGTCATTGAATCTGTATTTCGATATTCAGAATATCCTGAATCAGAAATCTGAATCCCCTTCCATTTTAGTCCGCCAGCTGGATGAAAACGGCGTACCTCTGATTGATCCCGAAGACCCTACGCGCTACCTTTTGAAGGAAGTCGACTCGGAAACCGGAACCATTTTGCCTTCTTTGGGAATAATCGTTGTATTTTAGATTGTTAAATTCCGGCCGGTATGAAATAAACCTGTTTGCACCTTTAGGTATGACCTTGAAAATCAGCTTAACAGAAGTTCCATTCGGCTTAAACTAAATAATTATTATCCATGAAAAAATATGTTTTACTTGTGTCATTGATTGCCTTGGGTATTTCCTTTGTATCCTTCAGTTTAAATCCTGAAAAGAAAAAGAAAAAAAGGGGTGATCCTGCGATCCTGATTACGAATGTGATGGGAACGGGGCTGGAACTGGAACTGTATTTTGCTCAGGGACAGGAACATAACCATCCCCTTATGGCTGTATGGCTGGAAACTACGGATGGGGAATATATCCAGTCGTTGTATGTGGCCGAAAGTATTGCAAAAGGCTTTTTTGGTTACGGGGATAAATCGACCGGGAAATGGCAACCCGGCGTTGTCCGCAGGCCTGCTGCTTTGCCTTACTGGGGGCATCAACGGGGTATTCAGGCGCCTGATGGCCTTTATCTTCCCACCACCACCAACCCGCTTCCGGATGCCTACAGCGGGCCTACTCCTCAGGGTGATTTTATTCTTCAAACCCGCCCCGATAAACCGATTACCGGAAAATTCAACCTGCTCTTTGAAATTAATCAGTCGTGGGACTGGAACTTTTTCTGGACCAATAACAAGTTCCCTGATGATCCGGAATATAAAACCTCTTCGCAACCCTCCCTGATCTATGCAGTGACCATCGATCCCGATTCTCCGGTATCCGAATACTGGCT
>RZYD01000169.1 GCA_009930445.1 Bacteroidia bacterium
ATTCCGCCACGGGCCAAAAGCGGTTATTGATAATTCCACCTTGCTTGTTTATCTCTTTTCTGACGACCCGTATGTGCGGCAATATGAATACGATCTGGTAAATCAAATCAATGCGGGCAGAAAAGGATTATGCCAGGTGGCCGTTTTTCACAAAGAAATTACGCTCCCCGTAGATTTGTTCAACTTCCGTATCGCATTAAAATGCGGGGAGATGGACTTGCCTGACGATTATTTATGCGTGATGCATGTGGTTTTTCCCCAGTTGCTGGGAATGTTTAAATCCCTTCATTTCGGACTCTCTCCCGATTCACCGTCAAAATCGGGAACTATTTCACGGGTGGTAACAGGCGTTAATATTTATCCGTATAAAAACACAAAATAAAATGTCAGATTTTAATTACCGGCAGAAAGCAGAAGCACAGGGATACCCACTAACCGAGTATATTCTGCATCGCATTAAGATGCTTCATGAAGCAGGAGAACCACCGCGTACACTTTTTGCGGCCTGTCCGAATTCCCTTACTGTAATTAAAGCGGCGCTGCGTGCTGCGAAACGTAACCATGCTCCCATACTGTTCGCGGCCACATTGAATCAGGTCGACCTGGACAAAGGGTATACGGGCATGACACAGAAAATATTTGTGGATACCGTTCGCATCGAAGCTGAATCTATCCATTTTACCGGGCCGGTTATTATTGCCGTTGATCACGGTGGCCCCTGGTTAAAAGATTTACAAACCCTTGAAAAATGGCCGGAAAAAAAGGCCATGGATGCAGTAAAAAAATCATTCGAAGCATCAGTAGATGCGGGATACGACCTTATTCATGTTGACCCAACAGTAGATATTTTTCTTCCGCAAGGCGAAACAATTGCCATTGAAACCGTAGCGCAGCGTACCGTTGAGCTTATTGCCCATATTGAGGCCTACCGCCAACGAACACAAGCCGCTCCCATCAGTTATGAAGTGGGAACCGAAGAAGTTCACGGCGGACTGGCAGATGAATCAGTATTTGATCGTTTTCTTATGCTGTTAAAAGACGGGTTACATAAAAAAAACCTGAATAATGTATGGCCTTGCTTTATCGTAGGAAAAGTAGGTACTGATCTGCATACCACTCTTTTTGATACAGAGGTGGCGCGCAACCTTACCACAAAAGTTGCATCATTTAATAGTGCAATAAAGGGGCATTACACCGATGATGTTTCCAACCCGGAAGCGTATCCGCTTTCAGGAATGGGAGCAGCCAATGTTGGACCGGAATTTACCGTATCGGAATACAATGGACTTATGGAAGCGGAAGGTTTGGAAACGACACTTTTTCGTAAGGGCAGGATAGCCCGCATTTCTGAGATTAGCAAAAAACTGGAGGAAGCAGTGGTAAACTCAGGGCGGTGGAAAAAATGGCTGCAACCCGAAGAAAAACACCTCGCATTCGACGACCTTTCGCAGGAACGAAAGCACTGGCTCACCCAAACCGGCTGTCGATACATTTGGCAAAACCCGGAAGTACTTGTAGCACGCGAAATTCTCTTTGATAACCTCAACCGTAACGGAATTGATGCGGAAACTATTGTACTTACACCCATTGAACATGCTATGGATAAATACTTTACAGCCTTTAATCTGGTAAATCTCAACAATAAGTTATAAAAACCCATGGATACACGCCGAAAATTTGATGTTATCGCTGTTGGTGAACTCAATGTTGACCTGATTTTGAACGGAATACATGGTTTCCCGGAGATTGGCAAAGAAATTCTGGCAAATGAAATGACACTTACCCTGGGAAGTTCAACGGCAATTTTTGCCGCTAATACCGCAGCCCTTGGTGCAAAAGTCGCATTTTTAGGAAAAACAGGAAATGATCTTTTCGGACAATTTGTGAAAGAAGCGCTACATGAAAAAAAGGTCGATACCTCTTTACTCATCACATCGGAAGTAAGCAAAACCGGAGCCACTGTGGTTATGAATTATAACGAAGACCGCGCGAATGTGACCCACATGGGCGCAATGGCAACGCTTTCGATCGCTGATATTAAACCTGAAGTGCTGGCGCAGGCTCGTCATATCCATTTTTCTTCCTGTTTTTTACAACCCGGCATTAAAGATTCGCTGGGAGAATTCTTTGCGATGGCAAAAGAAAACGGGTGTACCACATCGCTCGACTCCCAATGGGACCCCGAAGAGCGCTGGGATCTGGATCTGCCGAAAATACTTCCTTATGTCGACATTTTCATGCCCAACCTTCAGGAATTACTTCTGTTAACCAACACATCAACCATTCAGCAAGCGCTGGAGGTACTCAGGCCAATGGCCAATACAATAATAATAAAAGATGGAAGCCGTGGTGCGGTTTTAGCGCAATCCGATGGCGTAATAAAAAGAAAGAAGGCCTTTCTGAACATCAACGTCAAGGATGCAATTGGTGCCGGTGACAGTTTTAATGCCGGCTTTATCTCACGTTTTATTCAAGCCGAACCCCTGGAGAAATGTGTAGAATTTGGAAATCTGATGGGTGCAGTCAACACTACATCAGCGGGTGGAACTGGTGCTTTCAGATCGAAAGACCATATTATTCAAATTGCTTCGGATCATTTCGGAGTAAAAATTAGAATCTGATATGAAGATAAATCAATATCTGAAACAGTGTAAAGCACAGGGAAAGGCAGTACTTGCAACGAATTTCTATAATTTGGAAACCTTGCAGGGAATACTTCAGGCTGCAAAAATTACCGGGTTACCGGTAATTTTACAGCTTACCCGCAGTAGTATCGAATACATGGGGCTCGACCTGGCCTGCCAAATGGCACGCACTGGCCTTAACTCCTATGGAGTAACCGGATGGCTCCACCTCGATCATGGCGATTCATTCGCTTTGGCCGAACAATGTATTCTTAACGGTTTTGACTCGGTGATGATTGATGGCAGTGAATTACCCCTGGAGGAAAACATTTCGCTTACAAAAAAGGTGGTAGCGCTTGCTTCACAGCATCATGTGGCCGTTGAGGCCGAATTGGGATTTGTGGCTAAACTGGGGCAGGATGCATCCCGTAAAAAATTTACCCAACCCGAAGAAGCGCTGTACTTCGCAAAGGAAACAAATGTGGATGCACTGGCAGTGGCCGTTGGATCTGCCCATGGATTTTACAAAGAAAAACCAGAATTACGTTTCGATCTGATTCGGAAAATTTCGAAAGCAACCAACCTTCCACTCGTGCTCCATGGGAGTTCCGGAATTCCTCACCCTGATATACAAAAAGCCATTGCTAACGGTATATGTAAAATAAATCTGGCCACAGAAATTAAAGACCTGTTTATGTCGTCGCTAAAAAATGCACTCAAGGATTCGGATGAAATTGACTTACGAAAAGTCTTTCCTAAGGCCACTTCCCGCGTTACTGAATTAATCACCGAAAAACTAAAACTGGTTAACAGTCAATAATATGAACAAAAATCACACAACTCCGCTCTTGTGGCTTATCGTATTGGTAATTATTTCAACCTCCTGCCAGCGGAACGACTATGTGGTCGACGGAAATGGTTTCTCCGTGCAGTTTAACCAAAATATGCATTCAAAAGTAGTGGGCGATACCTTTATCCATGAACCGCTGCATCATGATTTTTCACAAAGCGAAACCCTGGAGACCAATTATGGAATACTACAGGATTTTGTGCTTAAAGAAACCGCTGTTGAGCAGATAAACGGACCCTTTGGTCCTTCAACCGTGCATCATCTTACCGGATTATTCCACAACGATGAAATAAAAATCCAAAAGGAATTGCGTATCACGGTATACGATAATTATCCGGGGTTATTTTCCACGCAAGTAGAATATACGAATCAGATGAATCATCCGTTACGGGTAACCGGGTGGACAAACAACGCCTATACATTCAATGCCGTCGACACGCTGGCCTGGTCGTTTCAGGGTGCGACGTATTCCAGCCGCCCGGATTGGATACTGCCGGTCAAGCCCGGATACTACCGTAAAAATTACATGGGCCAGAATAGTTCAGATTACGGGGGAGGCATTCCGGTGATTGATCTGTGGAGAAAAGACGGCGGAATGGCTACCGGAGTGCTGGAAACAAAACAAGTAATGGTTTCTCTGCCCGTAGAGATGAAAACAGCCACTTCCGGAATTCGGTCGGCCGTGGAGTTTAATACCAACGAAAATATTAATCCCGGAAATGCAATAACCACGTATGAAACCTTTGTTTACCTGCATACCGGCGATTGTTTTGTACCACTACAAACCTTTTCTGCACTGATGCAAAAATTGGGTATCCGGTTCCCGGAGTCTGAAGAGGCCGCCTTTGAATCAATATGGTGTGCATGGGGCTATGAACGCAATTTTACACGCGAAGAAGTAATCGGCACTCTTCCAAAAGTAAAAGAACTGGGAATAAAATGGGCCGTGTTGGATGATGGTTTTCAGGTAACAGAGGGCGACTGGACATTGAACAAACAGAAATTTCCCGGCGGAGACCGTCAGATGAAAGATTTTGTAAAAACCATCCACGACTATGGCCTCAAAGCGAAGTTATGGTATGCACCACTGGCCATTGACCTGCGTTCGGAGCTCTACCAAAAAGACCCGAACCTGCTTCTCATCAATGAAATGCAATCGCCTCAGTTTGTTACCTGGTGGGATTGCTTCATGATGGCGCCACAGTATGATGGCACCATTCGCCACACCATGGAAACCATTGAAATGTTTATGGAAGACTGGGGCTTCGACGGACTCAAACTGGATGGACAACATCTTAACAGTGTACCGTGCGATTATAATTATTCCAGGCCCCCCGACTATCCGGCCCAATCGGTGGAAGCATTGCCACACTTTTTTGATACATTGTATAAAAAGGCCCGCGCTATAAAACCGGATGCTGTGGTTGAAATTTGTCCCTGTGGCTGTTGCTGTAATTATTTTATTATGCCCTACATGAATCAGGCCGTAAGCTCCGACCCCACCAGTTCGTGGCAAATCAGACTTAAAGGAAAAGTGTACCGTGCACTAATGCCCAACACCGCCTACTATGGCGATCATGTAGAACTTTCGGATAATGCCAGTGATTTTGAAACCACCTTCGGAATCGGAGCTGTTCCCGGGACAAAATTTACTTGGCCTAACGACAACCCGTCGGCCTCCGGAACGTTTGTCCTTACTCCTGAAAAAGAAAAAATCTGGAAGTTCTGGTTTAATTTATATGATGAAATGCGCCTTTCCCAAGGGGAATACATCGGCGATCTTTATGATATTGGTTTTGATACACCCGAAACCCATGTGATTCGTAAAAACGGCAACCTCTACTACGCTTTCTATGCAACCGGCTGGAACGGAGAAATTCAATTCAGAGGGTTGCAGGAAGGAAAATACCAGGTAACTGATTATGTAAATAATATCGAATTGGGAATAGTGACGGGTCCTGTGGGTTCTCTCGTAACATCGTTTGAACATGCACTGCTGGTTCAACTTTCCCCCATCAATAAACAGCAAAAATGAAAA
>RZYD01000791.1 GCA_009930445.1 Bacteroidia bacterium
GCAGTTATTAATGGAGCTAATGTTCTCACTGCCATGAGTGCAATCTGGCTCTGTGATGCCGATCGTTGGCTGCGGCAGGCCGAAATTGCTGCGGCCATGTCGTTGGAGGCATTGATGGCCAATATGAAACCCTATCTGCCCAGAATCCATGAAGTCAGGGGTTTTAAAGGCGCCATTCGAAGCGCCCGTGCAATCCGTAAGCTGGTAGAAGGAGGTGACCTCGCCGAACAGCGTCTGAAATGTAAAGTGCAGGATGCCTATTCTATGCGCTCTACGCCACAGGTGATCGGTTCCGCACATGATGCCCTGGAATATGCCCGTTCACAGGTGGAAATTGAACTTAACGGTGTGGGTGATAATCCCATCTTTTTCCCCGACGAAAATATGCAGCTCTCGGGCGCGAATTTCCAGGGCTCTCCCGTAGCTGTACCCATGGATATGGCCGGAGCCTGTATCACCATGGTATGTGTACTTTCTGAACGTCGCATGAACCGCTTGAATCATCCGGCACTAAGTGTCGGTTTGCCTGCTTTTTTAACCAAAAACGGTGGACTCATGTCGGGGTTGATGCTCAGCCAGTATACCGCTGATATGCAAATCGTGGAGCAACGTATCCTCTCCATGCCGGCATTTATTCAGTCGATTCCGGCTGCAGCAGATCAGGAGGACTTTGTTAGCATGGGAATGAATACAGCGATAAAAAACAATCAAATTCTTGATAATGCCTATGGTATTCTGGGTATCGAACTTATGGCAGCAGCTCAGGCGCTTGATTTTCGTGATTATCAATTTGGTGCCGGCGTTCAGGCTGCCCGGGAAGTGATTCGGAAGTATGTCGATTTTCTCGAAATTGATCGCCCGTTGTATAAAGATCATAATACCATGAAGGAACTGGTGCGTCAGGGAAAAATTCTTGAAACGGTAGAATCAAAAATCGGCAGCCTTAAATAATTGTGTATTGGAATGTTGTTAGTGGTCTTTATGCGGCCTGAGGTTAAATTATTGTGAAATTTTTTTTGCCCCTGTGCAAATTTATTCATAACTTGCACTGAATTTAATGGAGAAACGATTTTTGTTTTCTGCAGAATTAGAACCACAACTATATAAAA
>RZYD01000011.1 GCA_009930445.1 Bacteroidia bacterium
TGCCGAAACTTGTGAAAGCCGGGCAAAAGGTGGCCATTTGCGATCAGCTGGAAGATCCTAAACTGACCAAAACTATCGTCAAACGCGGGGTAACGGAGCTGGTAACGCCGGGAGTATCCTACAACGATAAAATTTTGAATCAGAAAGAAAATAATTTTCTAGCCTGTATCCATATGGAGGATCCTGTGCGTGGAGTTTCATTTCTCGACATCTCCACCGGTGAGTTTCTGCTGGCACAGGGGAACCCGGCCTATATCGATAAGCTGATCCAGAGTTTTAAACCCAGCGAAGTCATTGTTCAGCGCAATAAGCGCGATGAGTTTCTTGCGGACTATGGCCATCAGTTTTATGTTACGTATTTCGATGACTGGGTTTTTACCCTTGATTTTGCATACGAAATCCTGCTTCGTCATTTTCAGACAACCTCGCTGAAGGGCTTTGGCGTGGAGGATTTGTCGCAGGGCATAATTGCTGCCGGCGGAGCATTGCATTATCTTGCCGAAACCCGACATGATCGTGTGAAACATATTGCCAATCTCTCCCGGATTGAGGAAGATCGTTATGTTTGGCTCGATCGCTTCACCATCCGCAACCTCGAATTGCTGCATTCCCCACAGGAAAATGCGACTACGCTGCTCGATGTGATGGATAAAACCATTTCTCCCATGGGTAGCCGCATGATGCGACGCTGGATGGTGCTGCCGTTAAAGGAAATTAAACCGGTAGCTGAACGGTTGGACGTAGTGGATACTTTGCTGGCCGATGATGACCTCGCTGCACGGATTGCCGGCCAACTTAAACTAATTGGTGATCTTGAGCGGCTGATATCAAAAGTGGCGACGGGTCGTATTAATCCCCGCGAACTGGTACAGGTTAAAACGGCATTACTGGCCATTGAACCGATAAAAAGCAGTTGCCTGAAAAGCGCCAACCCGGCACTTCAACGAATCGCCGATCAGTTAAACCCTTGCACCGTTATTCGTAATCGGTTGGAAAAAGAATTGACCGAAGAACCACCGGTGCAGCTGATAAAAGGGAATGTTTTCAGGAAAGGGGTTTCGGAAGAACTGGATGAACTTCGCGGTCTGGCGTATTCCGGGAAGGATTATCTGGCCAATATTCAATCCCGCGAATCAAAATTAACAGGTATACCTTCCCTGAAAATTAGTTTTAATAATGTATTCGGGTATTATCTTGAGGTTACCAATACCCATAAGGATAAAGTGCCGGAAACCTGGATCAGGAAACAAACGCTGGTTAATTCTGAACGCTATATTACGCAGGAGCTCAAAACGTTGGAAGAGAAAATTCTGAATGCAGAGGATAAAATTATAACCCTGGAAACTCAGTTGTATGAAGAATTGGTGCACGCAGTTACCGAATATATCCAGCCTGTTCAATTAAATGCCCAGCTGCTGGCTCAACTCGACTGCCTGCTGTCGTTTGCCCTTTTGGCAGCTGAAAATGGGTATACACGTCCGGTGCTGAACGAAGGTTATGCCATTGATATAAAAAACGGTCGTCATCCCGTGATCGAGAAGCAATTGCCACCGGGTGAAAAGTATATCGCCAATGATGTTTTTTTGGATAACGAACGGCAGCAGATTATTATCATTACCGGCCCGAATATGTCGGGGAAATCGGCGTTGTTGCGACAAACTGCCCTGATTGTACTGATGGCACAGATGGGCTCCTTTGTGCCGGCAAAACATGCTACCGTTGGTGTCGTTGATAAGGTGTTTACCCGTGTGGGCGCTTCGGATAACATTTCCAGTGGCGAATCGACTTTTATGGTGGAGATGAATGAAACGGCCTCCATCTTGAATAATATTTCCAACCGAAGCCTGATTTTACTCGATGAGATTGGCCGGGGCACTTCAACCTATGATGGAATTTCCATTGCCTGGGCCATCGCCGAGTTTCTGCATAACCATCATACATATCGTCCTAAAGTACTTTTTGCTACCCATTACCACGAGTTGAATGATATGGCTGAAACCATGAAGCGCATACGAAATTATCACGTCTCCGTAAAGGAAATTAATAACAAGGTAATTTTTTTGCGGAAACTGGCAAAAGGGGGTACAGAGCACAGCTTCGGAATCCATGTGGCCCGGATGGCCGGAATGCCAGCCATGGTTATCCGGCGTGCCGGAGAATTGCTTAAACAGCTGGAAAAGAACCATAGCAACAGTGGGGCAGGTCAGGCAAAACCCGACGATATGCAGCTTTCTTTTATCCAACTCGATGATCCTTTGTTGTATCAGATACGGGATGATATTTTGCATATCGATATTAATGCCCTTACTCCGGTTGAGGCACTTATGAAACTGAATGAAATCAAGAAACTGTTGGGTGGGTAACCCCGTTTTTTTTCGTGGAATCGGACTATAGATGCTGCGTTGTGTATTTTTCCGGTAGATTTTGCGCAAAGGATAAAAAATGTGAAAATTTTTATAGGAAATTTGCAGAGATAGAAAAAATCGTTTTATATTTGCAATCCCAAACGCAATGCGGAAGTAGCTCAGTTGGTAGAGCACAACCTTGCCAAGGTTGGGGTCGCGGGTCCGAGTCCCGTCTTCCGCTCTAAGGATCTCCGTTGACAGGGGATCCTTTTTTTGAAAATACTGGTTTGCCCGGGTGGTGGAATTGGTAGACACGAAGGACTTAAAATCCTTTGGCCATTGCGGCCGTGCGGGTTCAATTCCCGCTCCGGGTACTAAAAAGGGAGCGATTTTTGCCCCCTTTTAGCGTTTTTGCCCGCATTATTCCATGGTTTCTTACAACGAAAAGGTTATTCCTGTCCCGAACATAAACCTGCCGGCCATCGGACTGTAAAGCATATGCGCATTGCATCGCATCCGGTGACTGTTTTTTTGCATCACGGTATAAACTCCTGAGGCCTGAAGATTTACCACTCCGTCTTTTGGCCCATAATAGCTTTCCCACGGGGTATATCCGATGATAAAGTCGGCCAGTAACTCTTCTGCCTGATGGTGATATCCCAGTTCAACATACGTGCTGTAAAAATTACTGTGGTTATCATCCTGATCATCACCCCATATCATGGTGCTTACCTGCACGCTTATAGGAATGTGCCGGGGATTGCAGTCCACAATAATATCGAGGGTGTGTGCCGTTGTCTGTTCACAAAAATTAATGAATTCGTCGCTGAATATTGTTTGTGGACAGTAGTAATTGATAAGGGACACTTTAAACGCATTATGCGTATAAGCTATATACAAGTCGACCTCTTTATAGGAGCTGTTCAGCGCCAATCCACTCCATAGCCCCATGGAAAAAGAGTCATCTAGAGTCAGTGAATAGTCTGCTTCCAGACTAGGCCCTTTTCCGATCGACAACCCCCGCCAGTAATGCTGGCTCTGTAGCGATACCGATGCCTGCCATTGTGCCTTTGGGTTTTCTGAACCCTCTTCCTCTGCCCTACCTGCGGTCAGGATAAATAGGAGTATCCCCGAAAAAATGAGCCACTGTTTCATTTCATTGATGACTTTGCGGCAAAAGTACAGACTTTTTTGTCGTTTTTTGAAATGGGATTGCACTCCTTATTGTTGTTTTTTATCCAACGGCTTTTGTAGGGAAAACCCTGCCACCACAATCTGCGATTACAGGTAAATTACAGGGATTGCCGATAGGTTCTATTCTTCGTTCAATGCTTCGGGTGAAAGAATTTTATGGATTTCCTGCTCGGTTAACAGGAGTTTTTCCCGACAAGTTTCAATCAAAGCTGAAGCCCTTCGTACTTTCATGCTCAATTCATCGATACCGATATTTTCGTTTTCCATATCCTCTACCAGCTGCTCCAGCTCCTGGATCGCTTCGTCATAGGTTATATTTTTTTTCGTCATGTGGATTTATTTTATTGATAATGGATGTGAATTTTCCTTTGTACAATAGGGTTGTTACTTCATCTCCGGGGGTAAGCTGATTATTTGATGTTATCGCTTTTCCGTTGAGACGGGTGATGCTGTATCCCCGGCGTAGCACTTGTTCAGGATGCAATACTGACAGCATTTTTTGTGCTGTTTCGAGCCATTGTCCTGCTTGTTTAAGTATTTCGAAAGCTCTCCAATGCACGGTTTGTAATGCGTGTTCCAGTTTTTTTGATTGGCTCTGCATCATACGGGTCGCATATTGACTTACCTGTTTGGCCTTTTCTTCTAAATCGCGGTGTGCTGAACGTACGGAATACCTGGAGGAGGTTGTGATTTTTTCACTCATCGCGGTGAGTCGGTTCCGGTGAAATCGTATTTCGTTGTGTACCGTGCGGATTACATGATGCTCCATCCGGTATAGCTGTTGTTTCGACCTCCCGATCAGGGCATTGGTAAAGGTTGCAATCTGTTGTTCCGCTTTTTCTATACGGAATAATAACTGGTTTATGCTTTCGCAGATAAAAACTGCAGTGTCGGTGGGGGTTTTTCTCCAAACGGAAGCGATTCGGTCACAGAGGGTCTCGTCGTCGGCATGTCCGATTCCGGTGATTACCGGCAGGGAGCTGTTGGCCAGTGATTTGCAAAGTGATAGTTCATCAAAACATTTCAGGTCCAGTTCGGCTCCGCCCCCCCGGATGAGAACAATGGCATCGTATTTCGTTTGCTCCTTTTCAATTTGCTCCAGATTCCGGATTATATCGCTGGAGGCCCGGTCACCCTGCATAAGCGATGCGAAAAGGGTAAGGGTAAACCGGACCCGGGGACAGAGAGTTTTTAACGTTTTCTGAAAGTCGGAGAGTCCTTTACTTCCCGGTGCAGCAATGATGGCCAGGCGTTGCGCTCCCATGGGTACCACCAGCTCTCTGTTTCGGTCCCATAGCCCTTCACGTTGGAGTATAGCAATGGTTTCTGCTTTCTCTCGTGCCATTTCACCCAGGGTATATTCCGGATCAATGTCCTCTATCTGTATGGCCAGCCCATAGACCGGATGGTAGGTGATAATTCCCAGAAATAGAATAGTGATGCCTTTATTGAGCGACGTTTTTGTTTTATTTTCAAAGTAGGGTATAATCTGTTTTGCGGCTCCTGACCAAATCATAGCCCGCATCTGTGCTTGAATGATTCCGTATTGTTTTTCGACCAGTTGCAGGTAATAATGACCATTTCTGGCTGCTTTCCACTCCGAGATCTCTGCTTTAATCCAAACCGGCCGGCGGAAATAATCCTGTAGCACCTGCTGAACGCTGTCGGTCAGATCGGATAACTCAATTATTTTTCTGTATTCGGGTTGCCTCATTTCCTGTCTCCTTCTTCACTGTGGCCATGCCTCAGAATGAATATGCTTTGCCTTGTTCCGGAAACCTTACACGCAGCGATAACCGGGTTTGGTTTATTTCATTTTCAATTATTTTTTTTATGGATTGATAGTTCCCTTTGACCGGTTTGATGTGATTTATAAGAAGAGTAACCTCCTGAAGGGCTGTGGTAAGGTTTTCTGCGTCGGTGTATCCGGCCAGTTTTTCGAGCTCTTCCAGTAGTAACGTGCTGTTTAAGTGACCGAAAAGCATGTTTTCTGGTTGTACTTTCGGGTAGGAACATTCAATTACTATGGCTTTTAGTGCGCCATTTTTTATCAATGGTCCACAGCGCTGCCAGATGGCATCCAGAAAATTACATCCTTCCAGCCGGTCGGCACCTGTATCCCCCAGATAGAGAAAGTATTCCGTTCCCTTGGAAATTAAAAATGCGGTGCTTGAATATCCGCCATTTCCATGGCTTAACGGGAAGGCTTCCACGTTCATATTCGTTTCCGGGATGGGAAACACGGAATCGAAAGGTAAGGGTTGCAGATGGTATTTCCCAAGGCATAATCCGTCGCCCTGATCCGTCATGTCAGGCCAGATTACCCAGTTGAAAATATGGGTACGAAGCGCTTCCAGCGTGAAATTGCTCCCCAGTATCCATTTTTTTGTATCGTCTGCCGAAAAAACAGCAAAGCCGGCGATATGATCCATGTGTGGGTGGGAAATCAGAACGGCCGGAATATGTTGTGTATAAAACGCATGGATGCTTTCCCCTGTGTTTTTACATGGAATGTTTCCTTTTTCTGCGGCTGCCTCAAGCCCTGGGAACAGGCTTCCTCCATCCAGTAAAACCCCGGTACCCGCTGCATTGTCCAGCAAAATATAGGCAGTAAGCTCATGATCATAGTATCCTCCGGCACTGCCAAGCGGAATTAATGTGAACGTTTCCTGACAAGAAACATTCAGTTTCAGTATACAAAAGAAAACGAAAAGCGGAAAAATAGATCTCATTTGTTTAATTTGTCGTTAAAATTACAAAATTCATTGGTGTAGGTTACGACATGTACTATATTTGTTGGTTCTAATACTAAAACTCCAACAATGAACACAATGAAATCTTTTGCTGCTTTTCTTTTTGCTTTAATTCTTCCTATTTCTGTCCTTTTTTTCCCGGGTTGTACGCCGGAAGAGGAGGTTGATTTTACGGTTTTAGAGGCTACAATTGGCGATGCACAGCATTTATATGATACTACGGAAGAGGGAACTTTTCCCGGACAGTTTCCTTCTGATGCCCGTAATGCACTTAATGCTGCAATTAGCGCAGCTGAGCAAGTCAGAAATAAGGCAGGGGTTACCCAGCCGGAAGTCGATGCAGCCGTATTGGAATTGCAGTCTGCTATTGCTGCCTATCAGGCCAGCGTTGTCGGTCAGATTCAGGCGGACTATCTGGTGGCATATTATCCCTTTAGCGGTAATGCCGACGATCTTTCCGGGAATAATCTTCATGGTACACCCATGGCCGGACATATCGACTTTGGCGCTGGCGATCCTCCATCCCTTACCACCGACCGTTACGGAAATGACGGTCAGGCCTACTTCTTCGAGAAAGGCGGGAACATTGAAGTCCCTTATGATCCTTCCCTCAATCCGGAATCCATTACACTCTCTTTCTGGTGTAAGCCTAATGCACCCGATCGTTTTAAAACGGTATTGATGGCTTTGAACCGAAATAATGGTTATCAATTGCAGCTTTTTTCCAGCCAAAAATTGTATGCCACATTTAAATGTGTGTATAATCAACAATTTGTATACAATGACGATGATAGCGGGGAGGGTATTGTTCCCTGGAATGCTTGGACGCATGTGGCAGTTGCCTATGCGGATGGTAGTATGCGCTTTTATGTTAATGGAGTGCTTGTGAATGCATTAAATGATAAAAATGGCACACTGGTGCCCGTTGACCAGATTGCTTTTACAATAGGTTCGGATTTGCCTACTGGTACTTATGAAGATGCACCCGGAGCCTTTTATGTGGGTTATGGCGGGTATTTTACCGGTGCAATTGATGAGGTTCGGATTTATAATACTATGTTGAGCAATAGCGACATTGAGGCCATTTATCAAATGGAAAGGCCATAAAAAGTACCCTTTTCTTTCCTTTTTATTTGGCGGCTATTGTTATCCGGATGGAATTACTGACCTGCTTTTAATCCTATCCTCACTTAATGGGTATTATGCTGCAAATTCATGATAAATTTTTAATTGTACTGATTCATAAGAAACCCCGGCTGGGCTTTCTTGCCTGGCCTTATCTGGTTACTGCTGTAAGTGATACTGTTTTTGAACTTTCTGAACGGCTTACCCTGGAACATTGTCGCAGTTGGAAAGAGACGATTCCAGCTGAAGTGCAGGAGATGGTCGAACTGGCTGAGAAATATTCTGATAAGGAATTGTACCGTCGTTTTTGTTCGGATAAAAAGCGGGTCAATGTAACGGATTTTTTAAAAAATGCGGAATCCGGTTTTTTGCAAAAAGTAATACGCCCCGCGATGGAAGTATCGCTCAACAATTTCTTGCATGCTGCACGAAAACTGGGTGTTCTGGTGTTCAGAAAAGAGCAGGCACGAAGTGTTTATCTGGGTGAAGCCCTTGGTTTTTCCTCTTTTCCGCTCGAAACTACTATGCGTTTTACCCGTATGGAGGATGGAATTGCTTATCAGCTTTGTTTGCACGAGCAGGGCAATACTTTTGACTTACAGCATACCCCTTGTGAAGTGATTGCCAATTATCCGGCATGGATGGTTTATGATGGGCGGTTATATTTTTTTCATACGAATTTTGATGGGAATAAAATTAAACCTTTTCTGAATCAGGATGCTGTCTTTATTCCGCAACGGATGGAGCAGGAGTATTTTAAAAAATATATCCGGAAAAGTGTTCGGGGAGGAAATGTAATTGCTGAGGGTTTTGATATTGTCGACCTCCATCCGGTACCGGAATCGCTACTGAGTTTTGAAATCAGTCCTTTTTTGCAACCTGCGCTGGTGTTGTATTTTTTCTATAATGAAAAAAAAGTAGCCGCCAATAAACCTGGCGAGGTTATGGTGGATCTGAAAGTTGATAACACTTCTTACTCTTTTATACGTATCCATCGCAGGGAGCAATGGGAACAGGAAAGGAAAAATGCACTTCGGGCGTTGGGATTGAAAGAGCAGGTCCCCGGCCATTGGGTCATTACAGAGGAGAACCAAAACAACTCTGCAACGGGATTTATTCAATGGATTTATACGAATTATGAACGATTATCGAAACAGGGTTTTCGTATCGAAAATAATTCCTTTGAGAAGGATTACTATATTGGCGCACTGGAAATTAAACAAGAGAAAACCTTTACCACTGACTGGTTTGATCTTCGGATAGTGATTCTTTTTGAAGATGGAACGGAGTTGCCTTTTACGGCCCTTCGCAGCCATATTCTTTCCGGTGAACCAGCGTATATGCTGGAAAATGGAAAGGTGTTTGTCATTCCTCGTGAGTGGTTTGCAATGTACTATGAGGTGTGTGAATTTGGCAAGGCCGACGGAGACCGATTTCGGATTCAACGGTCTTTTTTTCCGGTTTTAGCAGCGAGCGGATGGGATGTACCACAGCATAGTATGAACGAGGAAATGCCCTGCTTTGACCTGCCTCCGGGATTGAATGCAGTACTGCGTCCGTATCAGATTGAAGGGTACCAATGGATGCGCAGGCTCGATGCAGCCGGTTTGGGTGGATGCCTTGCCGACGATATGGGATTGGGTAAAACGGTTCAAACGATTGCTTTTCTGCTGGCTGCCAGTGCCCAGGATGCGAATAGGGCACTTCAGAATAATCCGCAACAGGGTCAGTTACGTTTGTTTTCAGACGACACCGCTGATATCACGCAACAGGCGCCTTCGCTTATTGTGATGCCGGCCTCTCTGGTGCATAACTGGTACGCTGAAATCCGCCGTTTTGCGCCTCGGTTAAAAGTTTATCGCCATACCGGAATCACCCGCACTGCATCTTTGTCAAAATGGAAAAACTATGCTATCATTTTGACCACCTATGGCACATTACGAAACGACATTCATAAACTGGAAAAGTTTTCTTTTCGTTATGTGATTCTGGATGAAAGCCAAATGATTAAAAATCCGGAATCGAAAACCCATCAAGCCGTTATGACGCTGCAGGCTGGTGGACGATTTGTGCTAAGTGGTACTCCTGTTGAAAACTCCTTGCTCGATTTGTGGGCTCAGATGCAGTTTCTGAACCCCGGCATGCTTGGTGGGAAAGAGATGTTTAAAAGGGTTTTTTTGCGCCCCTTGGAAAAGAATAACGATGAGATGCAGATGGAGAAACTCAGAAAAATTATCGCCCCTTTTGTTATGCGTCGTACAAAACAGATGGTGGCTGCTGAATTGCCGCCAAAAATGGAACAAACGTTAGTGTGCGACATGGATCCATCACAACAATCCCTCTACGAAAAAGAAAAATCGAAAGTCAGGCGCGAACTGTTGGAAAAAATGGAGGATATGCCTATGCCTGCGCTGCGTTTTGCAGTTCTTCAGGCGTTAACACGACTGCGGCAGATTGCCTGCCACCCGTTGCTTGCTGAAAAGGGATACACTGAAAGTTCGGGCAAATTCGATGAGGTTCTTCGTTATATGGAAACAATTGTGGGGGAGGGGCATAAATTGTTGATGTTTTCAAGTTTTGTTACTTACCTTGATTTGTACGCCAGGGAGTTGAAGGCCCGGGGAATCGAATTCGAACGGTTAACTGGTAGCACCCGCAACCGGGAGGAAGTGATTAAACGCTTCAGAGAACAACCCTCGGTATCCGTTTTTTTAATCTCTTTGAAAGCGGGGGGGGTTGGCCTGAACCTCACAGAGGCGGATTATGTTTTTATCCTCGACCCCTGGTGGAATCCGGCTGCTGAAGCACAGGCTGTTGACAGAACGCACCGGATAGGGCAGGAAAAGAATGTTTTTGTTTACCGGTTTATTTCTCGCGATACGGTGGAGGAAAAAATGTTGATATTGCAAGACAGGAAGCGTGAACTGGCCGAGGAGGTTATCCACATCGGCGAAAACCCGATTTTTAAAATGAGTGGGAAAGAGTTGGAAAATCTATTGAACTGATCGTAATGGGTTGATGCAATACAAAAAAGCCCTGACAGATAATTCGAAATACGACGGTTACATAGCGAAACCTTACGCTTTCAAGAGAAAAAGGCTGTTCGGATTTACCCAGACAGCCTTATCAATAAGTGGTTCTCTTTTTTTTACAAATTAAGTTGTTTTTTGATCGATGTTGGAATGGCATCCTTGTGTAGCATAATATCGATGGTTTGAAGGGCTACAAAAGCTTTACTGGCATAGAAAAAACCTTCATAATCGTTGCCTGTAACATTCCAGCTGTTTTTTACCTTGTAATAAATGTTGCCGTTTTGGTCTTTTGCAATTCCGCACAACACCATCCCATGATCGTCGGTAGTCAGATAATTATCAAAATGCTCCTGACGTAGTTCCTGAGTGATTTCTTTTTCAATGGCTGTTCCATCGAAAGTATAGAGTTTGCTTTCTTGCTCTTTTTTTGTCAATGCATCCCATTTGGCTACTTCTGAGCCAGCACTTGCTTCAATAACTTTTTCAGGGATGATGGCGACACCATTTTTCCATGAAAAACCTTTATCGCTGACATCAGCACCCCAGCCAACGGTATATCCATTGTTGATGGCATTATCGATGATTTGCATCATCTCCTCCAGGGGTACATTGTACACTGCATCATGCAGCCAGTTGTCGGGAACTTCAATGATAAACGGTTTGTAAAATGGATGATGTGTGTAGGAGCTGATTTCCACATAGTCGTCCATATTTAACCCTAAGTCTTTGGCAAATGATTGTGGCGTATATTTTTTCCCTTTGTAGGTGAATTCTTCCGGCACATCGCCCAGATAGGCATCGAGGATTCCATTGAACCCTTGTTTCCATACTTTTGTGAGCTTTCGGTTTTTGTTTTCCTTAATTCCGTCGACATAGTTTTTAAGTACTTCTTCCTGCTCTCCGTGAACAAATTTTTCTTCTCCTTCCGGAAGACCCTGATAAGCTTCTTCAGGAACAATGCCGAAGTTTTTCCATACCCACGTTACATCGTGGAAGGCGCCGCCGCCGCCGAAGTTAATATTACCATGCCACCGCACGTAGCGGTCAGCTTTTTCTTCAAAGCAATGCCGGATAACAAAGGCTTCCGATAAGTCGATCTCTCCTTTTCCTTTTCTTATTAATTCAGCTTCGAGCATTCCAATTCCGGAAAACGACCAGCATGTTCCACTGCGGTATTGATCACGTACCGGTGTAACCGGAATCTCTTTTACCGTGGTAAATTCATATCCTTTTTTTTCTTCTTTTTTCTCTTCCTGTGCGAAGAGGATGGGGGCAACCATCAAAATCGCTAATAGCGTCAGTATTCCTTTTTTCATGTGTTGTGAGTTTTGTTGGAACAAATGTATAAAATTAATTTTTGGTTTCTTGTGTAAAAATACCTTGTTGCCCTGACGACAAGACCTTAAGATTGTTTCGCGGGATGTTGAGCATAATTTCCTGCCCTACGGCTTCTATACGAATGGCAACCCTTCGGTGGTTTTTCCACTGATGCATTTCACCCCTGATGCCTTTCATCGGTCCTTCTATTACCTCAACTTCAATGCCCGGGGCCAATTCCTCAAAGGTTCCGGTTATTGCATCACATTGGTTAAGATAAATTTTAACGGCGTTAATTTGTTGCTCCGGAACAAGCGCGGGTTTACCCTCAAATGTGATATACCTGACGGCTCCGTATGTATTAATGGCCTGATAATATTCCTGTGGATTAACATTTACAAAAATATAGCACGAGAACAAGGGCTCTTCCACCCATTTCTTCCGGTCACTCCATTGTTTTAATGTTTTTCGCAGCGGGAGAAAGGCTTCAATATTTTTATCCTGCAAACCCTGCAGCAATTTTTTTTCCCAACGGGGCTTTGTATAGATTGCATACCACATCGTAAAGGCAAAAATACGAAAAAGGCCACCATTTCAAACATTCAAACGTTTATTTGCCGGGGAATGCACTGTGTTTTTTTGGGCCTATCAGTTTTTACGGGTTGGTTTTTTATCGGCAACAAAGGCTGTAATCAGGAGGTACACCATACAGAGGAACAGTACAAGAATACCTCCATTGAGGTGCACTCTCATGGCATATCCGATAACAAACGGGATGATCGCACCTCCCGATATGGCCATCATCATTAATCCGGAGATTTCATTGGCCCGAGAGGGAAATTTTTCAACCGTGAGGGAGAAGATCAGTGGAAATATATTGCTGACACCCAGGCTGATAACTGCAATCAGGATCCATGCCGATAAGGTGTTAGTTGTAATGGCAAGGAAAATCATTGCTGCTGCTGCAAGAAATCCAGATCCGATCAGAAATTTTTTCCCGGAGATTCGGGTTAGCAGCATAGCGCCAAAAAAGGTTCCGGCCATTTTGGCAAAGAAATATACCGACTTGCCATACACCGCTGTTTCCATACTTACACCGAGTTTCTCCGTAAGAAATGTTCCAATATTGGAGTTGATTCCTACATCAATCCCCACTACCATAAATATGGCCAGTACCATTAAAAGAATATATCGGTTACCGAGTAATGAGAAGCAGGATTTTAATGAGGCTTTTTCGGCATTACTTTCCTTTTCGGGAATTTTTATTGTGCTGAGCCAGAGGAATGCGATAATGGAGATTATTGCGAAGAGATATAACCCGTATCTCCACGATCCTCCGGTCGGGCTACCGAGAAGCCCGGCCAGCCATGGACCAACCACCGCTGCAACAAAAGGCCCTACCACAGAACCCAGTGATTTTACAAACTGAGAAAAGCTCAACAGGCTTGACGACCGGCCTTCAGGAACTACATCAATTAACAGGGGGTTTGCCGAAACCTGTAAAATAGTATTTCCTATTCCCAGCAGTGCAAATGCTATTAGGATTACCGGAAGTGAATTTCCAAAAACCGGAACCAAAAGCCCGACAGCCGTGATCAGGATACCTGTATTTAAAGCCATTTTCTTTCCAACTTTATCCTGCCAGATACCTACAGGTACTGAGAGTAGGAAAAACCAGATAAACGCGACAAATGGAATCAACTGTAGGATATAGGATGGAGTGTTAGAATCTTTACGCAGTTCATCGACACCTGTACCCACCAGATCAATAAAACTCATTACAAAAAAGGACAATAATACCGGGATGATGTAGGCCCATTTGTACGTCTGCTTATTCATAGGTTAAGTTTTTATGGTTATTGTTTGTGCAAATCTAAGATAAAAATAAATACTAAAAGCATTTAGGAAAACCCTTGATGTTTGCGGTAAGCTTTGTGGATCACGGCTTGCATCCGTATGATTTTGGCTCTTTGATATATTGCGTCATGGATGTTGGATTATTGTTGTTTATGGCACTTTCAGTGCCGGGAGCAAAATAAAGCTCAACAAAAAAAGAGACCACCCTACAAGGCCAGCCTCTTTTTTGTATGATGCAGATAAATAGGGTCAGCCAGGCTGATTGTGTATCCCCTTAAAATTTATCCTGCTGTTTGTCTTTGATCACCCCGATCAGCTCAGGAAGTTCCATGTCGATGTTTTTCAGGTGTTCAAGTGTGGGTATACCATTGCGGGTCCATCCACGGCGAAGGTAAACGGCATCTATTAATTTTTCAAATTGCGCTTCGCGGTGTTTTCTGGTAATAGCAATTTTTTCTTCTGTGGATTTGCCTTCGGGATCAACGCCGATAATCTCTTTCATCTGCTTGTCGTAGCGTTCCTGGCGTGAGAGGTATTCCTCCACAGTAACGGGGCCTGCGGCCCGGTAGGGCTGTTTGTCGAATTCACGCGTCCCCATTCCTCTGCGGATACTGAAGATACGTTGGTAATTGTATACCCTTTCACTTTGCCGGATCAGCTCTTCCTTATCGATATGCATTCCGGTAACTGCATTAAAAATGGTTACGTAGTTATCGACGTGCTCCGGAACTTTTGCGGGTTCGTCAGTTTCGGCGTTATTAATGGGTTCCACATCATTCCATGGAAGTTTACAAAGACCAACCAGGCCAAACCAGGTTCTGAACATGGGAAAATAATGCAGTGCTTCTGCTTTATTCTCGAACGTGGGAATCTGGTTGTTTACCATGTCCATAAAAATAAGCCATGCCTCATCGTGCTGTGGCCCTTTGTTAGTGAGTGCAAATCCACCTTGTTGGGCCAATGATTCTTTCGACATGTATTCAGAATATTCGAGCCCTTTGTTCACCATTCCGATATCATCGAGAAAGGCTCTATCGCCCCATCCTTGTTCCACAAAGTAATCTTTCATTTTTGCGATCCCTAATCCGGCAATTTTACCAAATCCTTCGCCACGGCCAAGTTGGTGCATCAGTTCCATAGCATTATCTGCATTACCAAAATTCAACTTAAGCCCACCCGTACGTTCTTCGTTCAGTATTCCGTTTTCATAACATTCCATCAGGAAAGCCGTCAGTGTACCCCAAGTGATGGTGCAAATACCATAGGTATCGCAATAGAAGTTGGCTTCAATGATATAGTCCGGATTGAAAATTCCGCCGTTCGAACCCAGTCCGCCAGCATTTTCGTATTCCGGCCCATCGACAATCACTTTTTGTCCTTTGTACGGCCCGGTGCGTAACTCATAGTTGTCGACACCCTTAGCGCAGGCCATATTGCATCCGATCCAACATCCATCGGGAATGCCTTGGGTGAAACGGCGTTTCCATTCTTCTGAGTCAATTTTATAGGTTTCGGGATGTGAACCGAATTTATAGTTATGCACAGGCAACAGGTCGTAGTCGTTCATGATTTCCACAAGGTGCGCGGTGCCTTTGGTACGCATTTCACATTGTGACTCATCCAGGTCACGCATTTCTTTATTGAATCGTTTTCCTCGTTCCATGATGGCAGCCATATCAACCACATGGTTCAGGTTCCCTTTTACACCATCAATTTTTGCAACCAGTGCTTTGATGTTTTTATGGCGGAATACCGAGCCTAATCCTCCCCGGCCGGCTTGTTTCAGTCGCACAAGTTTGCGTTTGGGGTCATAAAAACTGAAATTCAACATTCCAATGAGCGAATGGGTCGCAGCGGCGCCTGAGGAAACAACAGCAATATTTTTTTTATCTTTTTCATCGTCAGCATACATCTCCGTAAGAATTTCGGCCAGCTCGTGGCTGTCGTACGGCTCCATGGGTGCTTCTTCGATGGTGATGGTTTCTTTTGTTTTATCGATAACGATAATGACATCCTTGTTGGATTTCCCCTGTATTTCCACTGCATCGAAGCCAGCGAATTTCGAGAAAGGACCAAAGAAACCCCCCACATTGGAGTCCATCACATTACCGGTTGGAGAGATCCCCACAACAATGGCTTTTCCGGTGCCTGAATATTGTGTAATGCCGCATATCGGTCCTCCGCTGATTACGATCTCATTGTCGTTGTCATTCCACTGTGTTTCAGGTCGTGTGGCCTGCCATAAAAGTTTTAGCCCAAATCCCTTGCCTCCGATAAATTTGTCTTTCATCAGTTGTGTGACCGGTTTTTCCTCAATCCGGTTGTCATCGAGGTTGATGTAAAGGGTGCGGTTGTTGTATCCTTTTTCAATGGGAGCCCACGCATAATTGTACGCTTTCAGTACCTTATGCGCTTTTTTCATTTCATCAATGTTCATGGTTTTCAGCGATTTTTGTGAGTCATCCTTTAATTTCACAAATGTAGCCTATTTCCATGGAGTGAAAAAGAGATATTGTTAAAAATTACGATATGAAAAATCATTCATATCGGTAATATGCAAAATTTTACCAAAGAATCATTTGCTTGCAGGTGGAGTAAGAAAAGCAGAAAAATTTCCCTTGCTTTTTCGTTTACTGTTCCAGCAATGATGAATGCAACGCATTAATTGTATCCTGTAGTTTTAGAAATTCCTTGTCCATCAGGTCGTCGACGGTATGATGAAAGTGATCGAAGGCTTTCACCAGTTGTTTTCCTTCCGGGGTCAGGCAGGTACTTCCTCCTTCTTTTCCACCCCGGGTTTTTTCCAGAAGCGGAAAACCGAGCATTTTTTCAATTTTTTTCAGATCACCCCAGGTTCTGCGATAGGTTATTCCCAGCGCTTCTGTTGCAGCCATGAGGGATCCCTGCTGATCAATGGCTTTCAGAATTTTCCACTTCCCGTCGCCCATAATTCCTTTTTTGTCGCTGGTTTCAATCCAGATTTTGTAGTTCAGCGTTAGTTTTTTCATTCCGTCTCCTTGCTGTGTTTGTTACAAAGATAGTGAAATGATTTATTTGCAACGGGAGTTGAATCTATTCATAAAGGCAACGGTAACTTGTGTCGCCTTCGGTTTTTACCTTAAAGGTTTGATTTTTTTCCACTTTGAAGGTTTCAAAGGGCTGATAGGTTTTCCATTGGGTTTCACCAGGCAGTTGTACCCACATTATGCCGGAGGTTACGGTCATGTACTCGATGGTAGACGTGCCAAATTCATATTCACCCTTTGCCATAACACCAATGGTGGCACGGCCATTTTCGGTTTTAAACGCAAGTGATTTTACGTTCCCGTCGAAATATTCGTTGACTGAAAACATACTCTTTTTTTTAGTAAAAATCCCGTTAAGAAAAAAATATCCTTAGCGGGATTTAAGGTTATTCTATTTGTTAATTATTGGCATTTAAGTACTTCTTTTACTTTATATTCAGCTTCAGCCTTGAAGTTGCCGAAAGCGGCCTGATTATATTCTTCACAAGCTGCCGTGGTATTGCCGTTTCCTTCGTGTGCTTTACCCATTTCCAAATGAATGCCTGCCTGGGTTTCCTGCGCGCTGTCCGAGAACCCAAGTGCCTGAGTTGCGGCTGTAAGGGCATTGTCGTATTGTGAAAGATTATTATAGGCTACGGCCATAAAATAATAGGCCGGACCATATTTATCATCGTATTTAAGCACATGTTCGCCTTGCGTAATTGCATCGGAATAATTTTTTGCTTCAATAGCCGATTGGATCTTTCCGACATAAAAACTTCTCCCGATTTTAATGGCATTCATTGCGGTTTTTTCGTCGTTCTCTTCCCGGGCATATTTTATGGCATTCAGCAGCGATTCGTCCATGTTTTTGTCGTCGTTCATCTCTTTGTATGTCATGCCTTTGTATAAATATACTTTGCCGGCTCTGGGATTGTAGGACAGCGCCTCATCAAAAGTCGAAATGGCATTTTCAAAATCTTCCTTTTTGGTTTTCTGATAACCCATCGATCCAAGTATGGTGGCAATGTATTTATTACTTCCGTCGATCACTTTTTGGTCATTTACCGGTTTTGCATTTTTTAATGCTTCTTTTAACAGGTCAAGCCCCTGGGTTACTTTTTTGTTTTTTACCAAATCTAACCCATAATAATATTGTGCCTGAGGAAGTTGTTTCTCAATATTTGCCTTTAGGTTATAGGCATCCATACCGATAATTTTGCACATCCCAAGGGCTTCTTCGTATTTTGTAATGGCAACATCGAAATTTTTTGCTTTCAATGCTTCATTTCCTTCGTTAAATACTGATCCCGCTGCATTCAGGTCTTCCTGAGCAAAAATCATGGAGGTACTTAACATTACAAGGGTCAGTAGAATTGTTAATCTGCTGAAAATCTTCATTTTAGTTTTTTTTGTTTGACTTCTATCGTGTTTTTCTGAAGAGAAAATAATTTCCCGGGGCATAAAAGTAAAAAAATCGTTTTACACTCAATCAAAAACAATGCTAAAATTTCATAAAATTTCATAATTGTCCGATAAATATTGAATTTGTCCGGATTCTTGAGCTGAGATTCCTTAATTTGTTTGGAATTCTGACTACTTAGTTTTTAATGGATGGGGTTTGTTGGAGCAAAAGCCCAAACAAACCCTATCCAAAGAAGAAAACCACGAAATCCCTGTCCTTTTTAGCAAAGGAAGAAATCACGAAAGTTTTATCGAAAAATAGTGATAAAAATTGTATTTGTAACAGTTCCGGTGGTTCTTTTCTTTTGTTGGATACCCAGTGGTGTAAAAGTGAAATGCCTTCAATCGTTGAACAATCAATACCCGAACCTGTTCTTATGGTAGGTTAATAAACAGCTAAAAATTATTTTATGAATAATGCCCTATTTAATTTTGCGCGGCCTAAAAATGAGCCGGTTCGCGCTTATGATCCTTGTTCATCTGACAGGGATATATTAAAACGAGAACTTAACCGTCTGAGCGCTGAGGTGACAGATATTCCGCTGATTATTGGCGGGAAGGAGATCAGGACAGGGAATACGGGAACAGTGGTGATGCCCCATGATCACAGCCATGTTCTTGCTACCTACCACAAAGCAGGTGACAAGGAGGTACACATGGCCATTGAGGCTGCCCTGGATGCCCGGAAGGCCTGGGCTGAAACTTCATGGATTGAGCGGGTATCGGTTACGCTGAAAGTGGCGGAATTAATTGAAAAAAAGTACCGCCATACCCTGAATGCGGTGACTATGCTGGGTCAAAGTAAGAATGTTTTTCAGGCTGAAATTGATGCCTCCTGCGAAACAATTGATTTTTTGCGTTTTAACGCACATTATGTGACCCAACTCTACAACGACCAACCCGTTTCGGAGAGTGGAATTGTGAATCGTATTGAATACCGGCCATTGGAAGGGTTT
Organism: Bacteroidia bacterium; assembly: GCA_009930445.1. Taxonomy (GTDB): domain Bacteria; phylum Bacteroidota; class Bacteroidia; order Bacteroidales; family BM520; genus BM520. The sequence goes on from RZYD01000011.1 coordinate 19,049, forward strand.
GTATTTTCTCTCACTCCTTTTAATTTCACGTCAATTGCGGCCAACTTAAATTTGGCTCCTGTGCTTATGGGGAATGTAACCATCTGGAAGCCAGCTACAACTGCTCTTTTATCGAATTATTTTTTGATGAAAATTTTTATGGAGGCCGGGGTGCCGGCCGGGGTGATCAATTTTTTGCCCGGACAGGGGGCACGCATTGGTGCTGCAATTCTTTCGCATCCCATGCTGGCCGGAATTCATTTTACCGGATCGACAAGTACATTTAATCATTTATGGAAAACTGTAGGCGAAAATCTTGAAATATTTCGTTCCTATCCAAAGTTAGTCGGAGAAACCGGCGGTAAGGATTTTGTTGTGGTACATTCCAGCGCCGATGCCGTGGAAGTCGCTACTGCGTTGGTGCGTGGTGCTTTTGAATATCAGGGGCAGAAGTGTTCTGCGGCTTCCCGCGCTTATATCCCCGAAAGCCTGTGGCCTGCTGTTCATGCCACAATGAAAAAGATGATGGATGAAATTCATTGGGGTGATCCGGTGAATTTTGGGAATTTTATGAATGCCGTAATTGATGAACCGGCATTCGATCGTATTCTAAAGTACATTGAATTAGCCCGTTCGGATAAGAATACATCGATCATTTTTGGAGGGCATGGCGATAAGCAGAAGGGGTATTTTATTGAACCTACGGTTATTAAAGTTGCTGATCCCCATTTTATTACTATGGAAGAAGAAATATTCGGCCCGGTCTTAACCGTTTATGTATATCCTGATACGAACTATGATGCGATGCTTGAACTGGTAGATAACACTTCTCCGTATGCATTGACGGGGTCAGTTTTTGCCAGCGACCGTAAAGTTTTGGCGAATACTTGTGCACGACTTCGGTATGCTGCCGGTAATTTTTATTACAACGATAAGCCAACGGGTGCTGTGGTTGGGCAACAACCCTTTGGTGGTGCAAGAGCCTCAGGTACAAACGATAAAGCAGGAAGTGTGCTTAACCTCATTCGCTGGACTTCTCCAAGAACTATTAAAGAGACGTTGATTCCTCCGGGAGATTTTAAATATCCTTTTATGAATGAAACCTGCGGCTAACGGGTTATTCGTTCAGTAATTCTTCGACAAACGCCCTGAGTTCCATTACAAGGGTTTCATAATGTTGTCCCGTGCCCAGCCCCATGAAGCCAGTGTAAATTTTGACAATTTCGCCCTGGCGGTTGATAAAAAGGGTGGTAGGATAGGAAACTATGTTGTTTAACATGGGCAGTACTTTATTTGCTTCCTCTTTTGCCGATTCTCCGGCCCAGAGCACGTTGTAACCGATTGCATACTGCCGGATTAGCCGACGGATATTTTTATTTACTATGGTCGAATCGTTTGATTTTTCGAAAGCCAGTGCAATGATCTCCAGTCCTTTCGATGCATAATCATGGTAAAGCTGTGCATATAACGCCGTTTCATCCATACAGTTGGGGCACCAGGTTCCCATGATTTGTACCAATACTACTTTGTTTTTATATTTCTCATCTGACAAACATACGGGCTTACCGTTAAGATCCGGGAAGCAAAAGGCCATACCTTCGTATCCGGGCTTAAGATAGGTCAGTTTTTCAGGGTCGCGCAACGCTGCGAAAGGATTTTTATAACCCATCCATTGCGTTTTCCAATGCTTTCCGCTGTAGAACGTCCCGTGAAGGCTGTAGTCGTCTCTGATTTTTGCTGTAAACAGGAAAGCATGTGAGCCATCAAATCCTGATAATAGAAACTCATCCCCGCGGATATTCCCTTCCAGATATCGGAAATCGCCGGTTTCGGTCAGAAAAGTTCCTTTTATCTTATTTCCGTTTTGTGTGAATTCACCGATAGCATTCCAGCTGTCTTCTGTTTCGGGCCCAAAGGTTACTTGCCATTTTCCTGAAAGATCAGCTTCGGGAGTTTCGTTCCCGTAAAGCGGGAATCGTTCGGTTATACCAAAATCTGCATAAAAGGGAATGGAATAGTCTTTTCCGCGCATATAATTCATCCATACCCCGGTCATTTTGTCGCCCTCAATTCTGGCTTTGAACTCTGTATCAAACAGCGGTGTGCGCATAAAAATACTGTCTTTCACCATCCAAATACTGTCAAGTAGGATTTTCTCTTCTGCATTGCGTATTTCCCCTACGATGGCGTCAGAATCATTTCTTACGATATTGATAAAGAAGGGTAGAATATGTGCTGGATTTTTTTCATCAATAGCGAGGTAGCAGCGCCATATCCCGGTTTTAAGCACCGTGGTTTTTGGTGTGCATCCATAGAAAAACAAAAGGATCGCGAGAAAAAGAAGCAGACGTAAATGAATATATCGACCCATATTTTTTTGTTTTCAAAAATACATTTTTCTCGACCGAAAAAAAAACGCAGTCAGTCATTGACTACGTTTTTTTATATGCGGGGATAATTTTCTTATTCAATCACAATTCTTTGGTTTATCATTCCGGTTTCTCCGGTTATGCGGATAAAATAAATGCCACTTTCTGTGTTATCCAGTTGGAATTGATGTTGATATAATCCGTTAAAGCGAATAGGATCTGTTTCTAGGATTGTTTCTCCAATAATATTCAAAACAGAAATTGTAACTAATTGTTTTTCATTTGATTGCAGTGTCATGGTAAAGGTTCCGTTGCTGGGATTGGGATAAAGCGCCATAGCCACTTGTTCGGCCATTTCTCCAATTCCCGTACAGTCTTTGAATGTAATACTTATTTCATCTTCTGCTGTACAGCCATCAGTTGACATCACTTCCAGCTGGATAGTTTTTGTTTCGCCGATGGGCAGATCGCCAAGGGTAACCTCAATAGTCCGTTCGGTATCTCCGGTCGACCAGTTATAAGTTACTCCGTCAATGCCGGCATCAAGGACAAGGGTATGGTTATGACAGATGGTTGTATCATTTCCCAGTCTGACTATTGGGTTTTCTGCCACGGTGATGGTGTGGGCTATGAATTCGGGGTTACTGCAACCGTTCGCATCGGAAAGTGAAAGGATGTTGTAGGTAGTTGTGGCTGTAGGAGTTACTTCCATTGTGTACGGTGATTCGGAAATAGTTACCGTTCCCAGATCTCCCATGTCAGCGATAAAGGGCGCCATTCCAATCAGTTCCAGGGTCAGGGTAGTAGTTGTACCGTTACAGATTACGTCTTCTCCTGACAGTGTTGCACTGGGCAGCGCAAAAAGAATGAGGGTTGTTTCATCGGAAGTATTTTCGCAGGTTCCAAAAGCTTCTGCTTCCAGCGATAAAATAATGCTTCCTGTGGCTACATCGTTTGTTCCGGGTGTGTACACCGGATTCAACAGTGTGGGGTCATCGAACATACCGTCACCATTTGTAGTCCAAAGGATGGAAGCGAAGTTCTCCGCTGATGCACTCGTTAGGGTTACTGCTTCTGATCCACAGGTAGTCAGGTCATCACCGGCAGAAATCACAGGTGGCGTATCAATTGTGATCTGCATTTGGTCTTCAACGGTAGTTGAAGGACCCTGAGCAAGTAGTGTCAGGATGACGTTACCATGGGTGACGTCGTTTTCACCCGGAGTATAAACGGGGTTCAGCATGGTTGCATCTGTGAAGGTACCATCACCGGAGGTTGTCCAAAGCAATGTTTCATAGTTGGTTGCCAGACCATTCAAGGGTACTTCCTGAATGCCACAGATGCTTGCGTCGGCACCGGCACTTGCCGAAGTAACCAACATGGGGGGTAGAACAATCCAGTCAATCCAGGCCGCATCTCCGGCAGCAGCTTCGCTGCCATTTTTTTGGTAAATCCAGGTAAACATATGTTCTCCGGCGGTTACAGGATAAGAAACCCTTTGCCAGTCATTATCTCCCGACCAGATGCCTTTGATGCTGGTATCGATATAGAAACGTAGAAAATCGCGGTTCAATTCAGTGGATGTTTTGAAGTAGAACGAAATAGTGTCGTCAGCCATCACATTGGCAGAGAGGAATATCCGTGAATTTTCACCGTCGCCAATGTCGCCTGATTTGGCACTAAACGCACCTTCATAAAATTCATCATCCGTGATTTGCCAATTCTCATTGCCCATAAATTCCCATTCAAATCCGGCAAAATCTCCTGATTCCCAGTCTTCTACCAGAAGTCCTACCGGTTTATTCAGGGTGTTGGAAAAACCATATTCACCTGAATTCAGAGTGAAGGTAAAATCGATGTATTCCGCTACGGGTGTTTCCGCATCAATCGACATATTGAAGGCAGATGTAGCCGACTGGCCGGCTTCGATGGTACCTGTTTCATAGGTTGCGGAGTTTATTGTCAGGTAGGGATTGGCAGACGATATTTCCGCGAAAGCGGCAGGAGAAATACTATGGCCTGTATTGTTCGTATGAATAAGAATATCGACGGTTTCACCCGGGTCGAACATTCCGTTTCCATTTCCTGCTGCATCAATAATTTCAACACGTCCGATACTTAAAGCAGGGGCATTGGCCATCACCGAGATATTGCTTTCCCATACTTCGTTTCCATCGGTAGCGAGTAGAACAAATTCGATAGTATGTTGGTCGGGTATGTTATTCGCCGTTTCAAAGGTGAAGGCATCTTCCAGGGTTACCTGACTTTCTGCCG
>RZYD01000170.1 GCA_009930445.1 Bacteroidia bacterium
TGAAGGAGTAAGCAACACCAACAATAACAGAAGAGCCAAAAAATTACAAATCCTGTTTTTCACAGCAGAGACAAACTAAAAAAACTACTTTTCAGAAAACATTCCGGCGAAAAAAAATTGCTATAAGAAGTCATACCCTTTTAGCCCCAGTTCGTTGATAAGAATTTTCATTTCATTTTGAAGGGCTTCATTAACCGGAACCCCTTTTTCTTTTCTTTCGAGATATGCGAAGTATTCTTTTTCTCCAGCGGTATAAATTCGGGCTGCACCGGGAGCCTTCTGACTATTGCGCAAGGCACGAAGAATTTCGCCGGTAGTTTTTTTAAATTCCTCCAGGGCAGTAAAAGCTTCAATATGAATTGCGATAAAGAAATGGCCCAAACTATAGGGTGCTTTTTTACCCTCGCGCATACCGGTCAACATTTTCAAAAAGCCTCCACCCTGAAGTGCGGCAGAAAGGATTTCAACTACCGTTGCATAGCCATACCCTTTGTATCCGCCGTTTTCCTCACCGATTCCACCCAGCGGAGCCAAAGCAGCTTCACCCGAAACCAATGCCTTAAGAATTGCATCCGAATTAGTAATACTTTTCCCGTCATTTCCAATCACCAACCCATCGGGAGTCTCTTTTCCGGCACGGGCATAAAATTCAATTTTACCCCGTTGAATGACCGAAGTGGCACAATCGAGGAAGAAAGGAAACGGCTCGTCGGAAGGCATCACAAAAGTTAACGGATTGGTTCCAAGCATATTTTCAACGCCAAAGGTGGGAGCAATGGAAGGGCGCGCATTGGTTCCTGTAATACCAATCATCCCTTGCTTTTCAGCCATCAGGCCGTAATACCCAGCAATTCCGTAATGCGATGAATTTCTCACCACCACCATCCCAATGCCGTAAATTCTGGCCTTTTCAATGGCCATTTGCATCGCCTTTTTCGAAATCACATGGCCCATTCCGTCGTGTCCGTCGAGCACAGCGGTTGCCGGCCCCTCCCGAACAATTTCAATTTCAGTTACCGGATTTAAAATACCTTCTTTTATCCGGTTATAATAGATCGGCTTAAGTCGATTTATTCCATGTGAATCGATTCCCCGTTTATCGGCCTCAATAAGAATTTCAGCACAGATGGCGGCATCATCCGGTGGCACGCCAGCACCCGTGAGCACGTCGGTCATAAAACGTTCCAGGGTATCAAAATCGATGTAGCGAATGTTTTTCATAGGCAATACATAACCAGTTAATTTCCAAAAAAGAGATAGGCCATTAAAATGGCAGCAATGATTCCGGCGAGGTCGGCAATCAGACCACAGGATACGGCATGACGCGTATTTCTAATACCCACAGAACCAAAATAGACAGCAATAATATAAAAAGTAGTGTCGGTGGCACCCTGTAACGTACAGGCGAGTTTCCCTGCAAAGGAATCTACGCCATAGGCATTCATGGTTTCAATCATCAACCCCCGTGCTCCGCTGCCACTGAGCGGTTTCATGAAAGCTGTCGGGAGTGCTTTCGTAAACTCCGTATCGAAACCCATCCAGGCAAATAACCCCGCCAGCCCGTCGACCAGATATTCCATGGCCCCACTGGTACGAAAAACTCCAATTGCCACTAGAATAGCCACTAGGAAAGGGATAATCTTTATAGCAATGGTAAAACCCTCTTTAGCGCCTTCAATAAAAGCATCATAAACATTCACTTTTTTTCGCACACCCAGCACAATAAACAGAATAATAACAGCAAACAAAATCACATTACTGGTTACAGCAGAAAAGGTACTGAGCTGTTCGCGGGGTAGGGTAGTAAAGAACCAGATCATTGCGGCCACCAGCAGCGTGAAGGTACCCAGATAAAGCAGAATTTCCCTGCGCATAAGGTTAATCCGTTGTACCGCGGAAACGGCAATAATTCCCGTGAGCGTAGAAATAAAAGTAGCGATGAGAATTGGCAGAAAAATATCTGCAGGGTCAGCGGCACCCATCTGCGTACGGTATACCATAACACTAATCGGAATAAGCGTTAAGCCGGAAGTATTAAGTACCAAAAACATAATCATGGCATTGGAAGCCTTTTCTTTATCAGGGTTAAGCTCCTGAAGCTGATTCATGGCTTTGAGACCCATAGGAGTTGCAGCATTATCGAGGCCCAGCATATTGGCAGCAATATTCATCAGAATAGAACCCTGCACCGGATGATTGGCGGGAATGTCAGGAAATAACCTTCGGAAAAGTGGGTTAATGGCCCGGGATAAATGGTTCACCATACCCCCTTTTTCACCCACCCGCATGATACCCAGCCAAAGCGTCATCACTCCGGTAAGCCCTAAAGAAAGCTCAAACCCGGTTTTAGCCATATCAAAAGTGGATTGTACCATGGCGGGAAAAATTTCCATATCACCAAAAAACACCAACTTTACCAGTGCTACAAGAAAGGCAATAAGAAAGAAAGAAATCCAGATAATGTTAAGTGCCATAGTTCCTTTTATTCCATCAGATAGCAGGATAAGAGCAAAGATATAGAAATTAACGGGATGAACTCATGGGAGAGCGGGGGATTTCATCGCGAGGTTCCCAAATTATCTTTCCCCGGCATAATTCTGTCTTTTGCAATTCGCTAACAAGGGTATAATACCGCGCCCCGTCACGATCCGCTTTTCCCACACTGATCGGAACTTCACCCGTCGCTTCATGAAGAAAATTCAACTCGGCTTCACGAATCCGGTTTTCATTCCGGAACAAAAAAGTTTCGCTGTCGAGAAAACGAATCAGATAACTCACATTATTCATGTGCATATTCATATCCAGTTCGCTGTAGCGGATAGGAGCAGGGTGGGAAAAAACAGGGGCATGTAATGAAGGTATTTTTCTTAGTTTTTCTAAAAAAACCTGCTCTCCCTGCAGAGGAAAACGTAGCGCCAGGCTACTGTTACGCTGAACCTGACGATGTTCAGTATCCATAATGATCCATACCGAACTTCCAACCGCACATAAAACACCCTTTGCATCAAAAATCCGCCAATCACGAAAAAATTGAATGCTATCGGTGCCCCGCGACCAGGTGGTCACGGTTATTGTGTCACCCCAACGGGGTATTTTGAGAATTCTGATTTTTAATCGGGTCAATGCCCAGAAACAATTCGATTCATTCATTAATATTTTCCATCCAATGCCCATGTGATCACTATGAAGCCAGGCACTCTCCTGCATAAATGTGCATAAAGCAGAAACACGCAGATCGGTAAACGAATCGCAATGATAGCTTAGTATGTTATAATCAACAGAATAAGCGCGTTGTAGATTACCCTGAATATTTTTCATAAAAGCAAAGATAGAAGTAAAAAACAAAAAAACCCCTGACCGGAAATCAGGGGCTCGGAAAAGTACAAAAGTACATTTTCTAATGTGAAAGAACGAATCTTCCGGATATAGTGCAAAAACCGGAATTCATGATGTAAAAATATACTCCTGAAGGAAGATTTCCAACATTAAACAAGAATTTCTGCCTTCCAGCATCAAAATCAGCGGAAAATGGCGGTATAACTTGCTTTCCAAACCGGTCAAATACAGATATTTTGACCAATCCGGGAGTATTCAATATAAAAGATATATTAATTTTATCTTGAGTAGGATTTGGATAACATAAATATTCATCAATCGTATTATGAACATCTAATCCTACTTCATCACTAATCCTAAAAACTACCGGAACAACCACTTCAGGATGCAAAGGATCGTTGCTGTAAATTGTCAGCGCAGCATAATAAACTCCGGTTGGAAGAGCCAGAGCATTTGCCGTTAATTCTATCTCCAGCGATTCTCCTTCGGCGATCGATCCATTATCGGGTGAAAGAGTAAGCCAATCCACAGGCGCCCCTTGGTCGCCGGTAATACCGGTGGTAAAGGTAAGTGTCTGTTGTCCGGTATTTCCCAATGAAAGGAGGGTAATATCGGTTAATCCAGGTTGGCAGGCCAACCTGATGGTATCGACAGAAACTACTAACTGAGCAAATTCCTCTTCCTGTATGAAAAAAGTATGTGGGTCGTATGCACCAATATAGGGGTGTTCCTCACTCCGTCCCGATACATCGGCAGCATGCAAAAAATATTCTACTTTACTTCCCGGAACAACACCCGGAAGCGTAACCCTATAGGTATTACTTTTCGACACGGCGGTCATAACCAGCGTATCCCATACCGCTTCATTAATACGAAAAACCGCATAAACCGAATCAGCAATCAGGGAATGATTTCCGTATGAAGTAATAGCCATCGAAAGTTCATATTCCTCCTGCGGAGGGATTTCGCTAAGCAAAGGCAAATGTTTCAGGTAAAGCATTTCCCGATCGGCTACCTCATGCGTTCGGCAATGCAGTGCATCGGTATTTTCCCATCCACTATATGCCACACCAATAATCTCGTAGCCTGGCATTGCTTGCTGATAAGCAGCCATAGCTTCATCGTCCCACTGGCTTCCACTCTGGGGCAAAAAAACCTTCCGGTTAAGTATAAGCCCATTGGTATAGGGTGTTGCCGGATAGCCACCCGGTGTATATACACGATACACACGATACGGCACGCCGTAGGGTGAATCAATATTTTCAAAATAAGCGGCAGCGGATTCAAAATCGTTGTATCGGGGATCAGAAACGGGAACCTGCCCAATCATCACCTTATCTGGGGCTAAAAATTTTCCCCAGCAATCGATATGCTTAATATAATCCCCTAACGGGTCATCGAGCACATGATAGGTTTCGATGCCAAGATACTCCTCGACCATGGCTGCAATATCATCGTGGCTCATGGAAGGATTCTCTTCCCAAACCAAATCCGTAGAAGCAGCATTCCCCAGTCCGTCGCACATCCAGTTTCCACCCGTTGTAGAAAGCCCCATATTATAATAACTAACGCCTAAATGGCCGGCTACATGAACAGGAACCTGATTATCGTTGGGCCGTGGACGGTTATAGGTAAAATTAATAATTCCCACTTCGTTATTGCCATCCACAATAAACCAGGGCCCGTAATCGCGGGTCCAGTAACTGTCGGTGGGCGCATAAATAAAGTCACAATGGCTAAGATTAACACCATTCGACTGGTATTGCGCTCTAACCGTATTTTCCTGAGAAGCATTGGCCACAAGGGTAATCACATGGCAATCGTCGGCAATTTCTTTGATAAGTACGACAGGTATCCCAAAAGGATAACGTACAAGAACAGCTTCCGTGGGTTCAAATTCAGCAATATTGCGAATTGGAGCTACAGGAGCTGCTGTGGGTACGAAATCTGATCCTATTTCATTCCATCTGACCAGCTCTTCCTCATTAGGTATATGCGATAAGGGTTGGTTAATCTGTGCATGAACAGAAGGATAGGTCGCGAATAAAAGAACAATAATAGTCCAAAAGAAAATTCTCATATATCGATAATTATCGTATCACCACTTTATAAGCATGCATTATTTTTTCATGGCGCACCTGTAAGACATACATCCC
>RZYD01000792.1 GCA_009930445.1 Bacteroidia bacterium
TCCAATGCGATTTAATCATGGAAACAAACTTTTTGTATGGTTCTATTTTTTGATCCATTGCCATATCACACCAAAACCATAAATATCCTTTAGCTTCTTGTGGGTCGGCAATTGTAAAGACATCCATAAATAGTTCCCTTAGTCTATAAGCTTCTCCCAACTTGGGATACATCATAAGCACATAATCAAGTTCACTTTTGTTTTGTGAAGACAGGTTATCGTATTTCTTTAGTACTGTATATTTATGTCCTTTGAGAAGATCATTCCCTTTACGTTCCGCTATACGTACTTCGTCCAATGTTTTGTTTAATGATTGCACTAAGTGGAACTTATCAAAAACTAATTGGGCATCAGGAAGATTCTCCTTCACTCCGGAGATGAAAGCCGGAGACATATCCATGCTGACGATTTCAATTTTTTCTTTACTTCCACCTTTGGACTCTAGTGCTTTAGTGAAATCTTCGACAGTACTTGCATCTTTACCTTCACAGACATGAATGACCCTGCGCTGATCTAAATCTGCGAAGATGGTAACATAATTATGTCCTTTTTTCCGAGAGGTTTCATCCATACCTATTTGGGTGACTGTGTCTAATTTATCTTTAGATAGCGCACGTTTAATCCAATAATTGAAAACTCTCCAAATGCGGGGAGCGGTAGCTTTGACGCATTCGGAAACCTTGGATACAGGCATCTCACTTTCTATCAAAAGCATGGCATAAGCTTCAAAAAGAAGTGTAAATCCACTGTTTGCACGAGCCCAGGGTACCTGTACCTGATGGATGGTTCCATCTCCTGATTTTATCCTGGGAACACGGGCGTGAAGGTAACAACGGTGTTGAAAAAAGTTTAGATGCTGCCATACCCTATCTACTGTATCATAGGCTGTAGTAGACAAGCCTGATGAATCTGAAAACTTATAACCTCTCTCAAAATTTAAATGCAAATGCAATTCTTTGCCTTTCTCTGATGTAGAATCCAAGAACTCGACACGTTCAACATACCATGGTGAACTTAACCCTAAAGCTATCCTAAATATATCTGTACTATTCATCCGGCAAAGTTAATAAGATTTCCAATTACCCACATCAAACGTTATAGAGCC
>RZYD01000171.1 GCA_009930445.1 Bacteroidia bacterium
TTATGCTTTTAATCGCACCACACTGGAATTGAAATTTCACCACCATAGCGGATATATTTTACAAAGTGTCTTTTAATCGCACCACACTGGAATTGAAATATAATAAAAGAGAATAATGTGTTAATAAAACGTAAGGCTTTTAATCGCACCACACTGGAATTGAAATTTGTCAGATATTTCAGCAATAAAGTCAAAGACTATTTACTTTTAATCGCACCACACTGGAATTGAAATGAAGCAGAACTGCATTTATATTCAAATGCTTCTGACTTTTAATCGCACCACACTGGAATTGAAATCAGTTTCAAGTTGTTATACCTAATACTATCCATGCTACTTTTAATCGCACCACACTGGAATTGAAATCTCGCTGGGAATCAAGGGGTTACCCGTTCTGTGGTGCTTTTAATCGCACCACACTGGAATTGAAATAAAAATTCGGATGGACAGCAATATTAGAAAAAGATGGCCTTTTAATCGCACCACACTGGAATTGAAATTTGGAAAAATAGTAGCGACGACTTTATCGGGGAACTTTTAATCGCACCACACTGGAATTGAAATTTGTCAGATATTTCAGCAATAAAGTCAAAGACTACTTTTAATCGCACCACACTGGAATTGAAATTTGCAAAATATCTCATGGTAATTAATTCCTTTGTCACTTTTAATCGCACCACACTGGAATTGAAATTACGATATAAACGCGGTAATGCGTTCAAATAACTATCCGCTTTTAATCGCACCACACTGGAATTGAAATATGTGTCTATCCCTAATAATATTTTAGGCGTTACCACCTTTTAATCGCACCACACTGGAATTGAAATTAACAAATAAGACAAAAGATGGATTTAAAATCAGCAGTCTTTTAATCGCACCACACTGGAATTTAAATGTGAACATCTCTCTTATTTTGTCCAGTATGCTCGTGTCTTTTAATCGCACCACACTGGAATTGAAATTACCAAATCACACCCGACGATACAGTGAAATGGTCTTTTAATCGCACCACACTGGAATTGAAATGGGGCTGTATTTGCTGTAGTATCCGCAATTGAAATAGCTTTTAATCGCACCACACTGGAATTGAAATAGGGTTCCAACTGATTTACAGGGGTCAGAATCGGGGCTTTTAATCGCACCACACTGGAATTGAAATGGTTTGAACGGTAAAATTTATATTTACGGATCAGGACTTTTAATCGCACCACACTGGAATTGAAATATACCGTCATCGTCTTATACTATTTTAGAGACTGCTTTTAATCGCACCACACTGGAATTGAAATTAATTAGGACTGCTTGGAAGCGTTAATGTCGCATTACTTTTAATCGCACCACACTGGAATTGAAATTTGATAAAAAAAGATCCGGTTAAAAAACAATGGGGCTTTTAATCGCACCACACTGGAATTGAAATTCAAACATATTATAATCAGTATCGGCTGTACCGGAACTTTTAATCGCACCATACTGGAATTGAAATGTGTAATGATATTAGCTGGGTTAGATCTTGTACAAACTTTTAATCGCACCACACTGGAATTGAAATGTGTATAGTGGAGATCCGGCATCAGGCATAACCGCTTTTAATCGCACCACACTGGAATTGAAATAAACTTGCGACAGGGGGTATTATAACTGAAGGAAGTGCTTTTAATCGCACCACACTGGAATTGAAATAAAGTGACATTTCTACATTTGTAAACAACACAAACTTTTAATCGCACCACACTGGAATTGAAATCCGAAACTAATACCTCACCACTATACAACGTTATCTTTTAATCGCACCACACTGGAATTGAAATCGCAGAAGCAAACGGGGCGCTTGAAGCTGCTTTTACTCTTTTAATCGCACCACACTGGAATTGAAATAGCAACAACAAAAGGCTGCTGGTAACACGCGGTATACTTTTAATCGCACCACACTGGAATTGAAATCTTCTGTATTTTCTAAAAACATCGCCGCTTTTAATCACTTTTAATCGCACCACACTGGAATTGAAATAATCCCTGCCGTTTCATATTTGTAGCCGTTAAAATCTTTTAATCGCACCACACTGGAATTGAAATTTGCCTCCTGCGCTTTCATAAAATAGCGTATAGGGCCTTTAATCGCACCACACTGGAATTGAAATATTATCGTTTTTGTTTTCTTCTTTTGAGAAATCAACCCTTTAATCGCACCACACTGGAATTGAAATAGACTGTAAGCATGTCCGTACATATCACCAGTAACTTTTAATCGCACTACACTGGAATTGAAATAGTTTAAATTAAACACAAGGCACTCCCGGATGCGTACCTTTTAATCGCACCACACTGGAATTAAAATTCGCCACTTCTGCACTAAATGTTTTACCTCTAAAGCTTTTAATCGCACCACACTGGAATTGAAATCGCAATTATCTTGTATTTCTTATTCATAGAATTCCTTTTAATCGCACCACACTGGAATTGAAATGTCGTATAATATCTCTTTTTCTGATAGGTTTTTTTTCTTTTAATCGCACCACACTCGAATTGAAATCTTGAAATGAAAGTAAAACAAATTAGCGATACTGTTTTTCATCGCACTACACTCGAATTGTTACCGGTTAACCCTTGACGGTTAACCCTGATCTTCCACTTCCGCTTACCCGCCATAATACGCTGCCCGATAGGATCACCCCGCTGAATTATTCAAAATAAAACAGCCGGGAATGCGTCCCCGGCTGAAAAAAAGGTAAACCCCCATTTACCTTTCGGATAGTTATTCTATAAAACTTCTGTTACTATCATCTCAATATCGACCTGGTATACCCCCTTCTTTAAATCCTGCTCAAAGAGATTTTCGCTGTTCATGTTCCCATTGGTGGTACCAAGTTCCCAGTAAATAACAAAGGAATTGGCCGTCTCATCGCCTGCATTTGACTGGTTTCCCTGCTGTCCTATCAAAAGTACATTCTGGTCGCTTAAGGCTAACGGCGTATTTTTACAGTATACTTTTGAAGTGTTTGTTCCGGTCCAGTCAATGGTTACTCCCAAATTATCATAGGGCATTTGCGTGTTCCCATCTTCATGTATAAATCCTGTGGAGGCCTTAAAAAAGAATTCCCAGTTGGCCGTGGAGCTTACTCCGGCTGTAGTGGCCCAATCACTGTATTTTCCACCCTTTCCGTTGCTGTATTCCTCCAGTGTGTTAAAATCAAATGTAATGCCTGTCGTTTCAAGGTTCAAGGCCATCGTCGTGTTTAAACTGGTCGTAATTGTGATCACTTCTGCATCGTTCGATTGTGCAAATACGGCTATTGTTAAGGTACTGATTAAGGCGAGTAAAGTTATTTTTGTTTTCATCGTTTTGAAGTTTTTATTTTAACGGGGGGCGTTACACAATGGGTATGCCATTTTTTAAAATTGATTGAAATTCAACACTATAGGATCTTCCCTTTGGAGTTATTCTTTCCCGTGGTCTTCGAAATCGAAATATGCCTGCTGCGTTTTTTGTTGCCTGCCTTTTCTTAATTATTGTAATATCTTGTAAATCAATTTATAACATATCTCTGTTCGAAAACGAAGGGTTCTTTTTTTAAAAGCGAATACCCATTTGAAAACAATTTACTCTGCTGTGCGTTCGTATCCTGTTCACGGAGAAGAATGTTTTCTATGTGTACACGTTGCTCTTTATTTTCCGTCTTTCTCTGTGTTTATTAATGATTAACCGCGTTGATCCGATGAAAAGAAATTTACTGTTTGTTGCTTTCGTATTTTTTGTTTTCTTGTCCCGGGGACAGTCTGCTTATACCATTAGCGGACATGTTACCGACCGGGAGACAGGGGAGGAGTTGATTTTTGCCTCCATCCAGGAGGTCACTACGGGGAAAGGAACCACTACGAATTCCTACGGTTTTTTTTCATTGACGCTTTCAGCCGGAGCCCGTGTGCTTCAAGTGCGTTATGTGGGCTATCAACCCTATACCGCTGAATTGGAGCTTGAGGGCAACCTGACTTTGGCGATTGAACTGCTCCCTGTGGTGGAAACGTTGCAGGAGGTTGTGATAACTGCTCAACCGACCGGGATTGATATTCGTAGTACCGAAATGAGTACGATTTCCATGAATGTGAAAGAAGCAAAGCTGATTCCGGTTTTACTGGGCGAACAGGATATTCTTAAATCGATCCAGTTAATGCCGGGTGTGAGCAGCAGTTCGGAAGGAAGCAGTGGCTTTTTTGTGCGGGGAGGGGAAGCCGACCAGAATCATATCCTGCTGGATGAAGCTCCTGTTTATAATGCATCCCATCTACTGGGTTTTTTCTCGGTGTTTAATTCTGATGCGCTTAAGGATGTGAAGTTATATAAAGGAGGTATTCCGGCACGTTACGGTGGCAGGGCTTCCTCTGTGTTGGATATCCGGATGAACGACGGTAACCTGAAAGAATGGGGTATTAAGGGCGGTATCGGTTTAATTTCTTCCCGTTTAACGGTTGAAGGACCTTTTATTAAAGATAAGGGCGCCGTAATTATCTCTGGACGAAGAACGTATGCGGATGTGGTGGCAAAAGTGGTTTCTGATCGCATTGACGGGATTAGTCTGTATTTTTATGACCTCAACCTGAAAGCAAATTATAAAATTAGCACAAACGATCGGATTTTTATTTCCGGCTATATGGGTACCGATGTGTTTGGAACCGACGAATTTGGATTTAGTTGGGGAAATATCACCGGAACCTTGCGCTGGAATCATTTGTTTAATGAAAAGTTGTTTACGAATACAACCTTCGTTTATTCTGATTATTCCTACGGTTTTGATGTGGGTTTCGGCGATAATACAGTTCACCTTTCATCGGGTATTTTCGATTACCATGTAAAACAGGATTATACCTGGTATACAAAGCCTGAATTGTCTCTCCGTTTTGGTTTTGATGGGATTTATCACCGGTTTAAAACCTCCCGGTTTATTTTAACGGATGCTGACGACGAGGCAAACGATATTACGGTGGAGGTGCCACAGCAACAGGCTCTGGAAGCCGGCCTTTACCTGTCGGCTGAACAGAAAGCAGGCGATAAGTTCACCTTTAATTACGGTGTGCGGTTTTCTTCCTTCCATAATGTGGGCCCCTTTGATTTAAAAACATACAATAACAAAAATGAAATTACTTCGGTAACCGCGTATGCAAAAAATGAAATCTATCATTCCTGGTATAATGTTGAACCACGGTTTAATTCTGCATTGGCTTTAAATGATTATACTTCTTTGAAATTGTCATACAATCGTATGGCTCAGTATCTTTCCCTATTGCAAAATGCCACCAGTGGATCACCTACCGATATGTGGACTCCGGCAACGCCATTGATAAAGCCAACATTGGCTGATCAGATCTCGGCAGGTTGGTTCCGCAACAGTACCGACGAACAATATAGCGTGAGCATAGAAGGCTATTTTAAGTATATGCAAAATTTGATTGATTATGAGAATGGTGCTGATGTTTTGTTGAA
>RZYD01000793.1 GCA_009930445.1 Bacteroidia bacterium
TGTTAATCCGAATTCCTATTTTAGCGATCCCATTGAGCGGATTTACCGTATGGTTTTTAAACCCAGAAGTTTTTATCTGCCGGAAGAATGATCGAAAATGAAAATATTAAATCCTGTTAGACTGATGTTTAACAGGATTTTTGTTTTGTATTAACTACCCGCCGGATAGACTACATGCCTTGGTAATCAATTTTATTCCATACGCTTTTTGTTCCGGGTTTAAGTTTGATTTGCGTATCCGTTGCTTCCCTTCGATGGCTATTTTTTGCGCTTCCTGGCGTTGGTCAATCGCTAATAAAATCTGAATGTGGTAATAGCGAAATATATAATTTTGCGGATAGGTTGTAATCAGGTAAGTGCTGTAGGTTAAAGCTTCCAGGGGATTTATTGTTATATCGGCATAATAACGCATCAGATAGTAATTGGCCTCCCCACGAATGATTGGGTTTTGATTTGTGCTGCAAATTTTGAGTAAGCGGATTCCTTTTGTGGTATTTACCCTTTGCGTGAGGGAATCGCGAATCAGGAACGGGATTTTTCGCTGAAGTTCTCCTTTAATACACCTGCACATTCCTTCAATAAGGTATACCAGGGAATCATTTTTTTGTTGCAACAATTCCGGAAGATTTTTTTCAACGGCAGTCCAGGCTTTCCAGGCTTTTATGTAGTTTGATTCTAATGCGAACAGGCGCATTTTTACCATCGAAAAATGGGTGGACAATAATGGGTCTTCCGGCGTTGGAAGGAGGGTGGTAAGGCTGTCGATCAGCCGCAAAAGCGGATGCAGGGATTCTCCTTCACTGATAGCATACCACCACAGGAATTGCGTTTCACCTACAATACCTGCTTCGGTGTTCACTGCATCAATTGATGATAGATATCTTCGCGCTGCCGGGAAGTCAAAATTCAAAATTGCCTGATACAATCCTGATTCGGGATTGCCTGTGGGTGCTCCCTTCTGCGCCCTGCTTTCGGCTCCACAAAGCAGGCATAAAAAGAAAAGAATATAGCCAGCTTTTTTCATTCTTTTGCTTTTAATGCCTCATCCAAAAGCGCTGCCAGTATCCGTTGTTTTTCTGATTCTTTCTTTTCGATGGTTAGT
>RZYD01000172.1 GCA_009930445.1 Bacteroidia bacterium
TGTTCTGCTATTGTTTGTTTTAACCAAAAAATAGTCTTTACCTTTGTTTCGATAAACCACAGAAACTGTAGCTATGATTGAAAAAGCCCAGAAAATTATTGAGCTTGATGAGGTGGTTGTGAAGTTTGTAGGTGATTCGGGCGACGGTATGCAATTGACCGGCACCCTGTTTTCAGATAATACCGCATCGGTCGGTAACGACTTCGCAACATTTCCGGATTATCCTTCAGAAATTAGGCCCCCACACAATACCATTTCAGGTGTTTCAGGGTTTCAGATCCATTTTGGACAAAAACCTGTGCACTCCTCTGGTGATGTTGCCGATGTCCTTGTAGCCATGAATCCGGCATCTTTAAGAGCAAATTTAAAAAATTTAAAACCAGGAGGAACATTAATCCTCGATGCCGACACTTTTATCGATAAAGCGGTTGAAAAAGCGGGGTATATGCAGAATCCCCTTGAAGATGAATCCCTGAAGGATTATCATCTCATCGCTGCCCCTATTTCCCGGTTAACAAAGGAGAGTGTAAGTGAGCTTGGCCTTGACAACAAAGTTGCGATGAAATCACGCAATATGTTTGCCCTCGGGATTACTTACTATCTTTTTAATCGTGACTTTGCTCCGACAGATCAGTATTTCGAGCGAAAATTTGGAAAGAATCCATTGATCGTACAAGCCAATAAGAGTGTACTCCGTGCTGGTTATATTTATGCTGAATCGGTGGCTGCTTCGGCAACAACCTATACGGTGCAGCCGGCCGTACTTCCCAAAGGAACGTACCGGAACATTACGGGAAATATTGCTACGGCATGGGGTTTCATTGCCGCAGCCGAGCGTTCCGGCCTTGAACTGTATCTGGGTTCCTATCCCATTACTCCCGCCTCTGAAATCCTGGTTGAACTGGAGAAACAACGCCAGTTGAATATTAAAGCTTTTCAGGCCGAAGATGAAATTGCGGGAATCTGCTCGGCAATTGGTGCCAGTTTTGCCGGTTCCCTTGCCTTAACCAGCACCTCCGGTCCGGGGTTATCCCTTAAAAGTGAAGCTATTGGTCTGGCCTTAATGACAGAACTACCTTTGGTAATTGTCGATGTTCAGCGAGGTGGCCCTTCTACAGGTTTGCCTACCAAAACGGAACAATCCGACCTGATGCAGGCATTATATGGCCGGAATGGAGAAGGACAGGTGGTTGTTTTGGCTGCTTCTTCTGCTACCAACTGTTTTTATTTTGCCTACCAGGCTGCCAAACTGGCGGTAGAACATATGACCCCGGTAATACTTCTTACCGACGGATACATAGCCAATGGCAGTGAGGTTTTTAGAATTCCCAGTGTGGCAGATTTACCCGATATAAAGCCCCGCCTGGCGAAAGCCAATGACCCGGATTATGCCCCTTATCGACGGGATGAAGCTACCCTTGCACGTTCATGGGCCATCCCGGGAACTGAAGGATTACGCCACAGAATCGGCGGATTGGAGAAGGAAGATATTACCGGCTCGGTATCGCATGACCCCGATAACCACCAAAAGATGTCGGAATACCGCGATGCGAAAGTGCAGCGTATTGCCAGGTATATTCCTCAGCAGGAAGTGATTGGCGAACCAGAAGGGGATCTGCTGGTCGTTGGCTGGGGGGGGACTTATGGTGCTTTGCGTAATGCTGTGCAAGAAGTTCAAAATGAAGGAAAAAAAGTGAGTTTATGCCAGTTTAATTATATTAATCCGTTGCCGGAAAATACCACTGAGATTTTTTCCCGGTTTAAGCGGATTGTGGTTTGTGAATTGAACTTCGGACAGTTTGTCAATTACCTGCGTATCAGACACCCAGAGTTTACTTATGCGCAGTATAACAAACTTAAAGGATTGCCGTTTAAAGTTTCTGAACTTACAAAAAAGTTCAACCAAATTCTGGAGGAAATTTAGGATGAGTAAAGATGCAATAATTAAACAGGAACTTACAAAAGACGATTTTGTAAGCGACCAAGTCGTGAAATGGTGTCCTGGTTGTGGTGACCACGCTATTTTATCTGCACTGGAAAATGTATTACCCCAATTGGGTAAACGGAAAGAGGATATTTTAATTATCTCTGGAATTGGTTGTAGTTCACGTTTCCCCTATTATGTGAATACTTACGGGTTCCATGGCATACATGGCCGTGCCTTGGCTATTGCCAGTGGTGCCCGGATTTCAAATCCTGATCTTTCCATCTGGGTTGCTACTGGTGATGGTGATTCCATGGCCATAGGGGGGAATCATTTCATCCATGCCATTAGGAGAAATCTGGATATTAATCTCATGCTTTTTAATAATGAGATATATGGATTAACCAAAGGACAATATTCTCCTACCACTCCTTTTGGACAGGTGACAAAAACATCCCCTTATGGTACAATTGAATCGCCTTTTGAACCGGGTGAATTGTGCATTGGTGCACAGGGAACCTTTTTTGCCCGGGGTATTGATGCCAACCCGAAAGCACTAACAGAGATATTTTTGGCTTCGGCACGGCATAAAGGAATGTCCGTAGTTGAAATTTTGCAAAATTGTGTTATTTTTAACAATGGAGCACATAAACATTTGAACGACCGGGAAAATAAAGCTGACCGTCAACTATGGCTGGAACACGGAAAACGAATGCTTTTCGGGAAAGAAGGAAATAAGGGACTTATTTTAAAAGGGACTGATTTACAGGTGGTTACCATCGGCGAGAATGGAATTAGCGAAGCGGATATTCTTATTCATGATGCCCATTCTACTAATCCGATTATTCATCTGCAGCTGATTCGTATGCGTTATCCTGAATTCCCCGTTGCCTTTGGGGTGATTCGTGATGTGGAAAAGCCATCTTACGAACAACTAATGGTGGAACAAATTAAGGCGGTACAAAAAAAATCGCCTTACCTGACTGCTGATGCATTGTTCAGAAGCGGAACCACCTGGGAAGTAGAATAAGTTATTTTTATGTTGATAAAAAAACCACCTGAAACTATATTTATCAGGTGGTTTTTTTGTGGCCACTTCATTGGGTCTATTTCCCGGAAAAGTTTAGATTAGTTGTTTAATCCAATTAGAAATCCGTTCGTCGCTTTTTTCTTCTTCATTCACCTCGTCAAGGGCCAGACCAACGAATTTGCCATCGTGATGGGCTCTGGAGGCTGAAAAACGGTAGCCTTCTGAAGGCCATTCCCCTTTTGGGGTTGCACCCATCGCGATAAATGCTTTATGAATTTCTGCCATATCATTAACAAAATGATGCGGATACAAAATTTGATCCCCCAGGCCAAACACTGCGAATTTTATTCCCTGTAAATTAATTCCGGATTCTTTGCATTTTTTGAGAAATAATATCCATTGATTATTGCCGGAAACTTCTTCCCATGTTTCAGAGCCAACGGTTGAGCCACCAGCAATTATGAAAGAATATTCCATCAGTTTTTCTGGCTGCACCTCTTCGATATTAAAAATATCTGCTGTCCCTGGTGTTAATAATGAATAGATTTTGTAGGCTGAGTGGTCAACAGCGCCACCTTCAGGCCAATACAATACGATTGTGTTGTTCATATACTACTTTTATTTTTTAAATTGCGATTAAATTTCTACCATTTTATTTTTTATGGCGTAAATAATAACTTCAACCATATTTTTCATTTCGCTTTTCAGCAAAATGTTTGCCCGGTGTTTTTCAACGGTACGTTCAGAAATAAAAAGGGTTTCGGCTATTTCTTGTGTTGAGGCTCCTTTACAAATGTGTTCAAGGATTTCTGATTCGCGTTTGGAAAGTGTAAATGCAGGTTCGTCAGTGTGATTTGTTTTTGCCGAATGGTCGTTACTATATACTTTTATTAGTTTTGCTACCAGATTTTTTGATACGGAGATATCTGATGCTTCTGAGGATTCGAGGGCTATCCGTAAGGTTTCGATTTCGGATGTGCTGAGGTTTAAGCTGTTTCCGGGCGAGGAGTTTGCGGAATTTTGTTTTACCATCGTTCCGACTACATTAATTTTTCCGCGAATTTTTGATGCTCCGGCATAGAGTTCGACGGGGAAAGGGTCTTTTCGTCGGTTTAATGCGGTGAATTCTATGTGAATATTTTTTTCAAATCCTTTATGACAACGCATGAGTTTTTCTTTCACATAATCCCGGTGATCGATGTCAACGATATCCATAAATGACATATTTTCAAATTCCTCTTTGTAAAAGTCAAACATATTGACCATAACGCGATTCACCGAGACAAATTTCTCTTCTTGTAAGATAAAAACCCCGTTGGGGTTATTTTCAAGCAGTGTGCGAAATTTCTCTTCGTTGGCATGTATAATTTTCTCGTGTTTTTTGAGGCGTGTTTGAACCGACAGATAGAGTTCTTCGGAATTTACCGGTTTGGTGAGATAATCATCAGCACCCAGCTGCATGCCTGTGCGGATATCTTTGATGTCATCTTTTGAGGTGAGGAAAATAAAGGGGATATTGTTTGTTGCCGAGCTTTCCTGTAAAACGGAGAAAACCTCGTATCCATCGATATGCGGCATATTAATATCGCAAAGGATGAGGTCGGGAAGCACATCAAAAGCTTTTTGGATTCCTACTGCTCCATTTTCTGCCACGGTTACGTCAAAACCCTTTGCCTTCAGAAATACCTGAGTTGTCTGTGACAGTGCCCTGTCGTCATCTATTAATAGTATCTTTGGCATATGCTTCCGATGTATACGTAAGATTTTTTCAGATAGTTACTGCAAAACTATAAAAAAAATTACTTTTATTATTGAAAGTGAAAGGGTCATTATCTCTGTAAAAATACTCATTTTCCGGGAACACTTTGCTTTAAAATTGTATCTATAGTCATAGAATATCAGGAAATGCAAAAACAATTTGAATCGTATTTAGCTACTTGTGGAATCAACCCTGAAACTGACAGGGTGTTGTTAACGGTGAGCGGTGGAAGGGACTCAATGTGTATGTGTGATCTTTTTCTTCAATCAGGGATTTGTCATTCTATTGCCCATTGCAATTTTCATTTGCGTGGTGGAGAATCGAATTTAGATGCACAGTTTGTAAAAGCTTATGCCGAGCAAAATGGCCTTTCATGGTATTTGAAAGATTTTGATACCGTACAATATGCGAATGATCAAGGGATTTCAATTCAGATGGCCGCAAGAGATTTACGCTACGCATGGTTTCATCAGCTTGCCGAAACCTATCATTTTGATTGTATTGCCACGGCCCATCACCTGGATGATCAGACAGAAACTTTTTTTATCAATTTGATCCGTGGAACCGGAATTGCCGGATTACATGGCATCCTGCCGCGAACGGGCCGAATTGTCAGGCCACTGCTTTTTGCTACCCGGGAGGATATCGACCAGTATATACGGGCCAACCATTTGCCTTTTCGCGAAGATGCATCCAACAATTCACTGAAATACCTGCGAAATCAAATCAGACATACGATATTGCCTGCTTTTGAA
>RZYD01000173.1 GCA_009930445.1 Bacteroidia bacterium
CGGGCATTGTTTCCATGGAGATCCAGCTTGTCAATCTGAAAGGACGGATGGGAATGGCAAAGGCCCTCAAAGATGCGTGGTTTTCTCGTAAAGATATGCTTTACGAGATTGCACAAAATAAGAGGCATGAAATTAAAACAATCAAGTCTTCTGTTGTGATGGAAAATTCAGAAAGCTAAAATAATTAGTTTGAATTAATCACAAGAAGAGAAAAGCAGCTATTAGAGAAAATCTAAAGCAAAACAAAAGGAGAATTTATGAGCACTGATTTGATGAGTATGGATGCCGCAACGCTTGCACGTCTTCAACAGATGGCTAATGATCAGGACCAAGATAGCTCTGGTCCCAAGGTTCCGATTATCAAGATTAACTACGATCCAGAATCCAAGTTTGATCGCGGAGTTTGGTTGATCGGACAGGAGAAGGACAAGGACGGCAACATTACGGAAGAAGGTCGTAAGATCGTCGGAATGGTGATCTTGGACACGAAGCATCGCTACAATCTCTATAACCAGAAAAACAAGGATGAAAACTGTTGTTCGCCCATGTTTGATCGTGGTGAAGAGGTTCGTGGTAACAAGCATGGATACGTCTGCGGAAAAACCTGTCCGAAGCGTGACAAGGAGGTGTATCAGCAGAATGCGTGTAAGGCCCAGATTGTTGTTTTTGGAATGGCTCTGACTGAAGATAACGAAGCAATCTTCGCTCGTATCTTTGTCCAGGGTGCGACGTATATGCCTTTCACGGAATATCTTGACGCTGCCCGTCAATATTCTGTTGGCGGACGCATCTATAAGCTGCCGACATACGCCTTTACAACGATGCTTTCTTCCGAAAAGCGTAAAAACGAAGGAACAACGTATTTTGCTGGAGTATTTCAGCGTGGTCCCATATTTGATATGGAGCAGATTGAAAAGTTTGCCGGACAGCTTGATAAGTGCGCTGAGGTTATTGGCGAACTGAATGCCGCTATGAAAAAGGGGAAGGAAACAAAGACCGTCGAAAGTTCTGCTCCTTCCCGTTCTGAAGTTGCCTCTGGGGTTGGGGCATCCTTTATTGACGTTACCCCTCACTCTCGTGAGATGTCAATGTCGGGGATGGATGATGTCCCTTTTGAGAAGCCTTCCTCTCCTAGAGCAGAGGTGAAGGCGACTCCTGCAAGCTCTGGCCTTGATTTCAATATCGAAGACGCAATCAGTCGGGCTTTGGGTAGCCTGTAATTCGTAACGCGGGGGTCGAAAGACCCCCCGTATTCAAGGGGGAATATATGGCTAGACCTAAAGCTGAATCGACAATCAATCCAGAAGATTGGCTGAAAGCAATACATAAAGAAATCGGTGAAAATGACGCTAATCAGGGAGTTTCTGATTGGCTTACAACTGGCTATTTGCCATTGAATAAAATCATGTCGGGACGGTATGATGGCGGATTTCCAGTTGGAAGAATGACCGAGGTATTTGGTGCATCATCGTCAGGGAAGACACTGATGTGCGTTATGGCTGGAATTGAGACACAGAGAAAGGGTGGCCTTTTTGTGTTTCTTGATTATGAACATGCGTTTTATCTTGATTATGCTGTAAAATTGGGATTAGACATATCTCCAGAAAAATGGATTTACAAGCAGCCAACAACAGCAGAAGAGGGATTTAAGGCTATTGAGCATATTTGTAATATTGTCAATAAATGTAAGATTGACAAACCAGTAACCATTGTTCTTGATTCTGTTGCGTCAATGGTTCCAGGTGAAGCTCTTGAAGCTGGCGTTGATAAACAGAATATGCGAACAAAAATGTCTCTTGCTTCGCTTGCGTCTAGTGCTCTGCCTTCGATCACCAATTTTATCAACAAAACAAATGTAACCCTTCTGTGCATTAATCAGACGAGAACAAATCCAGGTATCATGTTTGGAGACAAGACTGTAACTCCTGGTGGTGATTCTTGGAAGTTTTATGCGTCTATGCGTGTAAAGGTTTCTAAATCTGGAAAGATTCTCGATGACGATGATCTCCAGATTGGAGAAAATGTAACCGTTACAATTGTTAAAAATAAAACAGCTCCTCCTTTTCAAAAATGCCATTATGAGTCATCTTATACAGAGGGAATCAATCTTTATTCTTCCCATATCAATGCCCTGCATGAGGCCGGATTGTTGGGGGATATAAAAGGTTGGCTTGTTCTTGATGGTACAAAATACCGAAAAGATCAGCTTGAGGTTGCGTGTAGAAACGATCCGAAAATTTATTTGTCTTTACTACGTTTGTTTAAAAATGTAACAGCAGAGCCAGTAAAACCTTCAGCAACAATAATTGATGAAGAAACTGGCGAAGTTAAATCTATTGATGGAGAAGAGTATGGCGAATGAGCGTGAAGTAGCAGCTTATGTGATGCGTGCCATGTTGAGTAAACAGATTGAGAAAATGAAGAGTGTTGATTATCTTGAATCTGATGAGTTTCAAGAATTTATGGCTTCAAATTATCCCACATACCGTCTAACTGCAACTCGGTTTGAAAAGATGATTGAGCATTTTGGCAAGATTGGAGATCGGGCACTAAAGCCTGTTGAAACCACAATTAAATCATACGAGAAGTAATAAACGGGGCTAATGCCCCGTTTTTGGTTTTAATATGAAAATAAAAATAAGTAATTCGGCCCATGGAAACATCCAAACTCCAGAATACGGATACACAGATGGCGTTTGGTGTTTGTGTTTTTATATTGATTTAAAAAATAAACTTGATAAAATATGTGCATCTATATCTTGTTATAATGCAGATATAAAAACAACTATTCCAGGCTTGATTGTTGAAAGAGATGGAATAGACGATAAAGAAACCGCAATGTATTTTTTATGAATACCCAGGATGGCGTGTTCATTGTTGGAGTTAGTCAAAAGACATCGTTTCTGTATGTTTGGTTAAAAGCGAGGATTAACATGAAAATTGCAGTAACTTGAGCCATTGATTTGAATGATTTGATTTCTTCGTTGAATAGTTTGAATTATGATGATTTGTTTGAGTTTATTGTTCAGCTTGATGCAAGTGTTGAGGATTGGGATTTTACTCGGAGTTTAATAGATCATTTTGAGAAGCAAAAACAAATAATGATAAAAGAGGGCATTATATGAAAATCGCAGCAATATCAGACTTGCATTTCCATAACTGGAAAGATTATTCAAAAATAGAAGATGGAGTAAACACCAGATTTAATGAAATTAAAAAAACTGTTGTTGAGGCATATAATGTAGCAAAATTAAATCGATGTGATTTTATGTGTGTTAGTGGTGACGTTTTTCATGTGCGCGGAACACTAAAAACCAGCGTTTTAAACAATGTTGTTGATTTGTTTGCTAGGCTTAGTGTTGAAATTCCAACTATTATGATTACTGGTAATCATGATATGGAGTCATATAGATATGATGAATTTGGATCTGCAATAAGATCTATTCGTGGTAAAAATATTTATATTGTTGATGGTGTTGTTAATGCAATATATTCAGTCTACAAAGAAGAATACATTAAAGTTGGCGGCATTCAATATCATCACAATATTGATGAGTTTAAAGAAAAATTTGAAGAAATGTTGCAGTCAACAAACCCAGAAATTGTGATGATACACCAGGGGATTGATGATTTTAGGCCAAGCCTGACTGTTCCAGAAACAAAACTTACGGCATCTTATTTTAAGAGTGTTTTCGATAAATATGACAAAAGGCCATATATTTTGTGTGGACATTATCATAAACCTGGAAGACTTGATTCTATTATAAATGTTGGTGCTCCGTTGCAGCATACATTTGGAGGGGCAGGACAAGAAAGAGGGATGTTTATTGTTGATCTTTCTTCTGACTCTGTTACGTTCAATCCTCTCAATGTTTCTCCGAAATTTTATGTTTTGGATGAGAAGAAACTAAAGGACATTGATGATTTGGATTCTTTTTTGAAGTCAAATTATGTGAAGATTAAAACGTCCTCTATGAAGGCGTTGGAGAAGATTGCAAAGAAACATACGGATGTTGATATTGCTTCGCTTAGAATCGAAATTGAGAAGGAATTTAAGGGGTCTTATGATGTGTCTATCGGGATTTCTGGCGTTGAGGAAATGTTGAATCAGTATTTGAAAGATGTTTTGCTTCTTGATGAGTCTAGGATTGAATCTCTTCTTAAAACATATAACAGGGTTGTTTATCGATGAGGATAAAAGACACATTGAAAGAGATTGCCGAAGATCAAATTGATTTTGAGCTGTTTTATTCGCAAAGGAGAATATTTGCAGGAGATTCGGCACCAGCATATTTGTCGGTAAAACCTGGGATATTTTGTACTATAAAATATCCTTTTGATGTTGCTGCTTGTTCTGTTCCTACATCTAGTTTTCATTTTATTCGTGCTATACATGAATTTCTTGATTGGGTTTTCTCAATTGGAAAGATGGCTCGATTTGATGGTGTTAATTTTAATTTGTATTTCGAATTTTTAGATGAAAATGACTTTGTTAATAATAAGGCCATAGATTTAAAAACTTGTATTGTCCATGTTCTTGATTTTGAGGTTCTTGGCTATATTCCAATCTCTATAAGCGACTTCACGTTTGCGGATAGAATAGCCAGTCTTAATTTTATTGGTGAACATTTGGATGGAAGATTTAAGCCGTATTTTAAAATTGCAGAATGGACTCCAATATATGATGACATTTCTGATTCATTTAAGTTTATTTATGAGTGTGATAATATTTGCAGCAAAACAAATTCTGACATGTTGATAATTTCAGCAGACAGCGTTGAACACAACCTACCAATTAAAGAAAAGTTCCCGTTGTTTTTGCCATATAGAAAAACAACCGAACGCATCATCGATACGCGCGTTAATTACGCAAATGGATCTTATGCAGCAGAATTTGATAAGTGTGTTTATGAGTTGAATGTATTTGCGACTGCACCATGCGAAGATACTTTTAATATGTATTGTGATAATTTACGTAGGTATTTTTCATTATGGCAGCTTGGAAAATTGACAGAAAAACACTCAGTAGCATATATAAATGACTATATTTTAAAAAACCTTGTTTCAGATGTTAGAAATGAGGTTTTGGTTTGCATTGACGACAAGGAAAGGTGGATTGAAACTGATAAATTTAGTGTGACTGATAAATATAAATATGTTCATTTGGAATATAGGGGTCCAATTCTAGAAAACACCGAACTAAATTTTAATGGATTTGGAGTTACGTTATGATTATCACAAATATTGCTATTAAAAATTTCCTTGGAATTGGTGAGATTAATATTGACCTTTCGAAATACACCGGAATTACGCTTATTGAGGGCGTAAATCATGACTCTCCAACGTCAATTAGTAATGGTGCGTCCAAATCAAGTCTTATGGAGTCTGTGTATTATTGTCTTTATGGAAAGACTAAGCGAGGATATTCTGGTGATGAAGTCGTAAATACATTTGCAAAAAAAGACTG
>RZYD01000174.1 GCA_009930445.1 Bacteroidia bacterium
GGCAAAATATAAGGCGACCAGAATATCTGCCGACCCTAATGAGCCTCCCGGATGGCCTGATTTCGAAGAATGTACCATCCTGACAATATCCCTGCGTACTTGTATTGCCATTTCCTGTAATTGTATTCCATTCATTTCAAAATAATTTTGCTGTAAAAGTACGGCTTTTTTTATACTGAAACCGGATGCCTCCACTTCATTTCCCATACTTTATTCACAATCGCTTTGGGTTATTCACATTTTTATTCCAAATGAAAACCCTATTTTTGTTTTTCAAAATCCATAAATATGAAATCCACTGGTTTACTCTTCACTCTGTTCCTTCTCATTCAATTGCTGCCTTTTCAGGCTGTTTCGTCGAGCCAGAATCAGGTGCCGGATAGCCTTTCATTAAAGATGCCCGTTGAAATCTGGGTTGATTCAGTCATACAGACATTATCTACAGAAGAAAAAATTGCTCAGTTGATTTTTATCCGCACCTATAGCAATAAGGACGAGAAATACGAAAAAGAGATTGACAGGATCATCCGGCGGCACCGAATTGGAGGCTTATGTTTTTTTCAGGGTGGACCGCGTCGGCAGGCGATACTCACCAACCACTGGCAAAGCGAAAGTAAGATACCTCTTTTAATTGCCCTGGATGCCGAATGGGGCCCTGGAATGCGGCTGGATTCAACACTTTCATACCCCAAACAAATGACCCTAGGCGCCATTAGCAACGACAGCCTGATCTACCGCATGGGTGGTGACATCGCCCTGCAGCTTGCCAACCTGGGTACACATATCAACTTTGCACCCGTGGCCGATATAAATTCTAACCCGGCCAATCCGGTTATCAATACCCGCTCGTTTGGCGAAGATCGCGAAAACGTAGCGCGTAAAAGCATTATGTATATGCAAGGACTTCAGGATCATGGAATTATCGCCACAGCAAAACACTTTCCAGGCCATGGCGATACCGACACCGACTCCCATCTAACCTTGCCGGTTTTGCCCCACACAAAATGCCGAATGGATTCACTGGAATTGTACCCTTTCAAAAAATTGATTGCAGCCGGGCTCGGAGGCATTATGACGGCACACCTTTACATCCCATTGTATGAAAAAGAAAAAAACCGGGCCTCAACACTCAGTTATCCCGTGGTTACTACGTTGTTGTCGGACAGCCTTGGTTTTCACGGGCTGAAAGTTACCGACGCTCTCGATATGAGTGGTGTAACCCGGCACTTTAAACCTGGTGATATTGAACTACAGGCTTTCCTTGCCGGAAATGATATTCTGCTGCTTTCATCCGATGCCCAGGAAGCGATAAAAACGATCAAAAATGCAGTCCGTGACGGGCTGATTGCGGAAGAAATGCTGAACGACAGATGTAAAAAAGTACTCACCGCCAAATACAATTCGGGGTTGTCGACCTATACACCGGTAAATACCGGGGAAGTTGCCACAACCGAAGATCAGAATCAATATGAGCCTCTGCGAAGGGAACTCTATCGTGAATCGTTCACTTTACTTTCCAATCAGGATAACCTACTACCCCTTACCGCGCTGAAAGCAGGAAAATCTGCCCTGATTACCTTTTCCGATAATTCCTCGCCTACCCTAAAAGTAATGCTGGATAACTACTTTCCAACTGATACTTTTATACTGCCACTGCATATAACAGCCATTGACACAGACGTGCTGTTACAAAACCTACAGCCATACAACACCATAATTGTAGCACTCCATACCCAGGGAAATTATAAAAATAAATATGGGATTACCAAAGAATTAAGAAC
This sequence comes from Bacteroidia bacterium, assembly GCA_009930445.1. Taxonomy (GTDB): domain Bacteria; phylum Bacteroidota; class Bacteroidia; order Bacteroidales; family BM520; genus BM520. The sequence continues at coordinate 1,782 of RZYD01000174.1, forward strand.
ACTGATAACACAAATCGACTGCCGGCATAAAACCGTAATGGTATATATCGGAAATCCTTATGGGATTCAACACCTCTCGCCGACACTTCCCGAAGCATTTCTGGTGGTTTATGAAGAAAACGAAACCGCTTTAAGCCTTGCAGCACAATCGCTGTGCGGGGCCTACCCCATCAGAGGGCGGCTGCCGGTTTCGTCCGGACCAACGCTGAAGCCGGGCTGTGGAATCGATACCAAAGCCATCAATGTGCTTCAATACGGGATCCCGGAAGAAAGGGGGATCAAGCGCAAGGCCTTTGACCCCATCGATAGTTTGATCCATAAAGCCATACAGGATAAGGCCTTCCCGGGTTGCCAGTTATTGGTTGCCAAAGACGGTCGGGTGGTAGTGAACAAGGCCTATGGATTCCCAACCTATAACCATAAAAAAAACGGACAAGTATCGGCCAACCACCTCTATGATTTGGCCAGTATCACAAAAGTAGCGGCTACTACCTTAGCCGTTATGAAATTATCGGATTTGAATAAAATTGATATTGATCGGCGCTTATCCGACTATCTTCCGGATTTACGGGATGGCAATAAAAAAGATCTTATAATCCGTGAAATCATGGCGCATCAGGGGGGACTACAACCCTGGATTCCCTATTTTATTCCCACGCTCGATGCGCAAGGGCATCCGAAGGAACCTTATTACACGAAACAACCCGATCCGCAACATTGCATTATGCTTTCCGACACACTGTTTCTTTGTACCCATTTTCCCCTGCAAATATATGATACCATCCGTACATCGCCGCTGCGAAAAACCAGTGACTACAAATACAGCGATCTGGGGTTTATTCTAATCCATCGTGCGCTCGAACAAATCACCAATTCACCCCTGGAACAATTTGTCGATCAATATTTCTATCAACCACTGGGGTTACACAGAATCACTTTTCATCCGGCATTAAAATTTCCTATGAAGTTGCTCATTCCAACTGAACAGGAAAAAAATTTTCGAAGGAAACTAATTCACGGTACAGTGCACGACCCGGCGGCAGCCATGTTGGGAGGAGTGTCGGGTCATGCCGGACTTTTCAGTAACGCACATGATCTGGCCGTACTGATGCAAATGCTTCTTCAAAAAGGAAATTACGCGGGTATTCAGTTTCTCGATTCAACAACCGTAAAAGAATTTACTGCCTGTCAGTTTCCGCTGGATCAAAATCGAAGAGGAATTGGCTTCGACAAACCGCTATTGTCGTATTACGACGATGGCCCGGTTTGTAAAAGCGCATCCCCGGATAGTTTTGGGCACAGCGGTTTTACAGGAACCTATTTCTGGGCCGACCCTGAAAATAACCTGATCTATGTCTTCCTTTCCAACCGCATTCATCCCGGGGCGAAAAACAATCTGATCCTTAAAGAAAACCTGCGCACAAATATCCATCAGATGCTCTATGAAATCTTTTTTTGACTTTCCCTGAAAATAATTGTACTTTTATAAAACTTTTTACCTAAGGTGTTGTTAATCTTTAGGTTTATTAAATTTTTTATAGTAAATTTTGGTTTCGGTCGGGATTGTAGCTTTTCTTTTCTGAGGTTTGGTTTTCCACTTTTCAACTTACTTCCTTTCAAACTACATCCTGACCGTTTTTTTATTTTCTTCAAACAAAACCACCTCTATTGCTGTTATTTAAACAAAAAATAAAAATATGACACAAATAACATTAAAAGGTAATCCCATTCATACCAGTGGCAGTTTACCGTCGATTGGAAGCCCTGCAAAAGATTTTTCCCTTATCGGCCGCAATCTCGGCGAAGTAAAACTCTCCGATTATAAAGGAAAAAATGTTCTGCTGAATATTTTTCCAAGCCTCGATACAGAAGTCTGTGCCACTTCAGTGCGGAAATTCAACAGTACAGCAGCTCAGTTGGATAATACGGTCGTGTTATGTATCAGTCGCGACCTGCCATTTGCCCATGGAAGATTCTGTACCACCGAGGGAATCGACAAGGTAATTACAGCCTCCGAATTCCAGAATCATGATTTTAGCCATGATTACGGCCTTGCCATCGTCGACGGTCCAATGAAAGGCCTGCATGCTCGCAGTGTTATTGTTGTGAATCCGGAAGGGAAAATCATATATACCGAACAAGTACCTGAAATTACCCGGGAACCTGACTACGACAAGGCCATTGAGGCCATCACTGCAGCAAAATAATCTTCCCGAAAAACTCTAACGATCAGCGAAGTCAGGGAAAAGGCAACCCAGGAGAGTTGAAATCATTATCCGCTATGGGAAGCCGGCAATCGCCGGCTTTACGCTCAGGGGTTTGTCGTCAACAAGATTTCGACACAAATTCTTCAAATTAAAAAAAAAGCGTATATTTGCACCCCCGAAATGGGATAACAATAAGCGTTGCGGATGTGGCGTAATTGGTAGCCGCGCTAGACTTAGGATCTAGTGCCGAAAGGCGTGGGGGTTCGAGTCCCTTCATCCGCACATACTTTTTTAAGGTATAACCCTGCAAAATTGGTCATAGACTCATTATTAATCAGTTAAGATTGTCCCAATGCACATTACGAAAGAATCCACCGGTGCTTTAACAGCCACCCTGAAAATTGAAATTATTGAAGCCGATTATTCCGAAAAGGTAGAAAAACAACTTCAGGATTACCGGAAAAAAGCAAATATTCCAGGCTTCCGCGCCGGTAAAGTACCTATGGGTATCATCAAAAAACTTTACGAAAAAGCCGTAATCAGCGATGAAATCAATAAACTTCTCTCGGAAAAAATAGCAGATTATCTTACAGAAGAAAAACTCGAAGTGATCGGAAATCCGCTTCCTAACCTGGAAAAAACAGGCACTATCGATCTGGATCAAATGAAAGATTTTACTTACTATTTTGATCTGGGAATTCAGCCGGAAATAAATATTACCCTCGACAATTCCATTGCGGTGACTTACCCCAGTATTAAAGTGGAAGAAGAGAAAATTGATGAATATATCCACAACCTTCAAAAACGAAATGGGACGGTTACTGCTGGCAATGAAGCAGAAGAAGGCGACTTACTAAAGTGTGATTTTGCTCAACTTGATGAGGAAGGCAATATCCTCGAAAATGGAATACAAAACAGCGCATCCCTGCCCCTTGATTCCATTCAATTGAAAACCATTAAGAAAAAATTTATCGGGAAAAAAGTTGGTGAGGTCGTTATCTTCGACCCCATGAATGCGATAAAAAATGCTACAGATGTGGCCGCCATGTTAAACATCGATAAAGAAAAAGCTTCCAGCCTGAAATCAGAGTTTGCGGCATCGATCAATGAAATTACCCGGAATAAAGAGGCTGAATTGAACGAAGAACTCTTCAAAAAGGTCTATCCTCAGGATCAAATTATGACTGAGAAGGAACTTCGCGACCGGGTAAAAAAAGATGTTGCCGTGTCTTACAGTGCTGAAAGTGACCGCCATTTCGTCAATACCTGCATTGATGCCCTAATCGAAAAGGCCGGAATTGATCTTCCGGAAGATTTTCTCAAACGTTGGATTATGGAAACCAACGAAGAAAAAATTACAGCCGAGCAACTGGAGGAACAGTTTGACAGCTTCCTGAAATCGATGCGATGGAATCTGATAGAAAAATCACTGAATAACAACCATCCCGAACTCAATATCACCTCTGATGC
>RZYD01000175.1 GCA_009930445.1 Bacteroidia bacterium
AGATAAGTGGTTACCTGTAGTTCCATTACTACAAATTCTCTGTATAGCCGGAATGTTATACCCGGTTCAGGCGATAAACCTGAACATTTTAAATGTCAGAGGGCGTTCAGATCTTTTTCTTCGTCTGGAAATTATTAAAAAAGCCATAATTGCAGTAACGATATTAATCACATATAGATGGGGTGTTATTGCACTTGTATGGGGTCAGGTTGTAGTTGCATTTATTTCATATTTTTTAAACACATATTATACTGAAAAATTCATACAGTATACCACATGGACTCAATTAAAAGATCTATTCCTGATTGCCATACAATCTGTTCCTATGATTGCAATGCTCTTTATTATTCAACAATTAACAAGTAGCAACCTTGTACAATTGTTAAGCAGTATTTCTCTGGGTGCAGCAACTTACTATTTCACCGGAAAAGTTTTTAAAACCAATGAGCTTAAAGAAATTAGAAACCTGATTAGGCGAAAACATTAATGAAAGATAATAGAACTTTTGTGACTCAGCCTGTGCTTCCCCCGTTGGAAGAGTTTATTCCATTGCTGGAAGATATCTGGAAAAGCAAGCACATCACAAACAATGGCCCATATCATCAGAAGCTGGAAAAAGAACTCGCAGAATATCTGGGGGTTCCATATATTTCACTGTTCTCCAATGGTACACTCGCACTTCTAACTGCATTGCAATGCTTAAATATAAAAGGAGAAGTTATAACCACGCCATACTCCTTTGTGGCAACAACCCATGCATTGTGGTGGAATAATATAAAACCGGTTTTTGCGGATATAGAACCGGAATACTGTAACCTGGATCCTGAGAAGGTGGAGGCGGCAATTACTCCGGAAACCACAGCAATTCTGCCGGTGCATGTTTATGGCAATCCATGTAATCATGAGAAGCTGAAAGACATTGCCGACCGGCACAATCTCAGGCTCATTTATGATGCAGCGCATGCCTTTGGTGTAAAACAAAATGGAGAATCGATACTAAACTGGAGCGACTTGTCAATTTTGAGTTTTCATGCTACGAAAGTATTTAATACCATAGAGGGTGGTGCTATCATCTCTCATGATGCAAAGACCAAGGAGCGGATTGACCATCTTAAGAATTTCGGTTTTACCGGAGAAACCACGGTTGTGGAGCCTGGAATTAATGCCAAGATGAATGAGTTGCAGGCCGCATATGGATTGCTGCAGTTAAAAACCATTGATAATGATATTGCTGCTCGTAAAGAGATTACAAAACAGTACCGGGAAGGATTAAAAGATATCGACGGTGTCCGGTTTCTTGAAGATATTGAAAACGTCACTCACAATTATGCCTACTTCCCTGTTTTTGTTGATGAAGAGAAATATGGTATGAGCAGGGATGCATTGTATGGGAAGTTAAAGGCCAATGGGATTCATGGGAGACGATATTTTTATCCATTGATAAGTTGTTTTGAGCCGTATAAAAATTATGTTTCAGCAAGTGCGGAAAATTTATGCCATGCACACCAATTATCCAGTCAAGTCATATGTTTGCCCCTTTATGAAGAACTATGCATAAAAAAATCAGAGTCTATCATCAATATAATCAAAGAGACCCGGATATGAAAATTGCAGTTATGCAACCTTATTTTTTCCCTTATATAGGGTATTTTCAGCTAATAAATGAAGTTGATAAATTTGTGTTTTATGATGATGTTCAGTTTATAAATAAAGGTTGGATAAATAGAAACAGAATCCTTGTTAATGGAAAACCTAATTACCTCACAGTGAGTCTTAACAAAGCCAGTCAAAACAAAGAAATCAAACAAATATGTATTATTGACAACAGACACGAATTGTTAAAAAAAATCGAATTCGCATATAAGAAGGCACCTCAGTTCAAAAGAGCTTTTCCTGTTATTGAGGATGTATTAAAATTTAACACCACTCAAATCAGTGAGCTTTCAATGTATTCTGTAACAGCAATCTCAAAATATTTAGGTCTTAATACTATTTTCGCTTTATCAAGCCTGGATTTCGCTGACACAAAAGAAGACGGAAGGACTGAAAGAATTATATCAATATGCAATAAAAGTAATGCTAATACATATATTAATCCAATAGGAGGAACTGAGCTCTATTCCAGGAAAGAATTTCACGACCATCAAGTCACACTTAAATTTATTAATCCACAAAAAACAGAATACAAACAATTTAAAAATATCTTCGTTTCTAACCTCTCAATTATTGACGTAATCATGTTTAATTCCGTCAACGAGATTCAACAATTACTATCAAAATATTCACTCTGTTAATAACAATTAATGAGATCCGAAAAGAAAAAGCTACTTCTCATAGGGACAAACATGGGAACCGTTGATATAATCAACTATGCCCACTCACAAAGGATTCATGTTATAGTTACTGATAATCTCCCTATTGAAAAATCAAAAGGAAAACAATTGGCTGATGAATGCTGGATGATTAGTACGAAAGACATAAAATCCCTTGAAATACAAGCAAAAGATTCAAAAATAGACGGAATTTTCGCAGGGATAAGTGAAACAAATATTCAGGCTGCTCTGACTTTAAGTAAAAAGCTTAGCCTACCATTTTACGCCTCACAATATCAATGGGATGCCTTTACGAACAAAATAAAGTTTAAGGAGTTGTGCAATGAATTTGATATACCTACAATAAAAGAGCTTCAGGATATTCCAGATTCCTTTGAATCATTTCCGATTATTGTTAAACCTGTAGATGGTTCTGGTGGGTTTGGAATCAGTATTTGCTATAATTATGATGATTTTTTAACAGCAAAAAAAAGAGCAATTGAAGCTTCCAAAACCAAAAACATTATTATTGAACCATATATCACAAGCAAAGAGATAACAGTATTTTATGTGATTGAAAATGGAGCAATTAAGTTATACGGTATGAGTGACCGATTTACAAAGCATTACACTTCAAGCCGCATTCCACTACCGGTAGGACATATATTCCCATCAATATATTTAAATGACTATTGCAAAAAAACCGACAACAATGTCCGTAAAATGTTTAATAGCCTGGGGCTAAAAACTGGTATTGTATTTATTCAGGGGTTTTCAAATGAAGGGAGAATTCAATTCTACGAAATGGGCTATCGCCTTACGGGAACACAGGAATACCATATTCTGGAAGAGGAAACAGGCTATAATCCGATGAAAATGATGGTTGATTTTGCATTGTCATCAAATTCGTACAAAAAAGATATATTTAACAGAATTACTCCGGAATACAATAGCACATACTATCTGCTGAATATCCTTGTAAAACCTGGTAAGATAAAAAAAATTGATGGTTTAGATAAGATTTTAGAGATCTCTGAAGTGCTAAATATTATAAAGGAGTTGGATGAAGGAGATATTATTGAATATGAGCATCTTGGAACACTCAAACAAATCGCAACCCGAATATACCTCAAGTTGCAAAAGAGATCAAAACTTCAAGAGATTCTTGACAAAATCAACATAAACCTATCTATCAAGGATGTATCTGGAAATAACCTGATTCTGGATATGATAAGAGAAGAAAACTTGAAACAATAATAACCTGTATGAGACGGATAATTATAACCGGTGCAAGTGGTGTTCTTGGCTCAGAACTAATAAAACAGTTGATGGAGTGTAATCAATATGAAATACTTGGACTGACATCATCAAAAGAATTAGTTAAAAAGAAAGTTCCCGGTGTTTCATATTTTGATGCAGGAAACCTTTCACCAAACAACATATCTGAAATTTTTAAATCAGATTCTATTGTCGTTCATTGTGCATTTAGTAGAGAGGAAGATGGAGAAGAATTGGCTAAAAGCTTGTCTTTTGCAAAACAGATTTTCACGATAAGCTCCAAATCAGGTTGTTCAGTAATTAATATATCATCAAGAAGCATATATGGACAAAAATATCAACCGCCATGGACAGAAGATTCAATTCCGGTTCCGGACACACTGTATGCAATAGCTAAATACTCTTCAGAACTCTTACTCGAGTCAATCTGTTATACAAATAATTGTGCTTTCACAAGCATAAGATTAGCAGGTTTAATATCTCCTAAATTAGAAAAAAGATTAATAAATCGATTTGTAGACCAAGTTCTTGAAGGAAAAGACATTGTAATATCCGGAGGAAAACAACAATTTGCTTATCTTGATGTTAGAGATGCTGCACAAGGAATTATTGCAATACTAAACTCAAAAAAAAACATATGGAAAAAAACATACAATCTTGGATCAAATAAAGTGTATACAATTATTGATATAGCACAAATTATTAATTGCGTTGCAAACGAAATTTCTAAAAAATCATCAAAAATTGTAATAACAAAGAATCCCGCTAAACTATTTGATGGAATGGATAGCAGCATTTTATATTCAGATTTCAATTGGGAACCAAAGATAACAATTAAAGAGACAATTAAAGAAATAATAAAACGAAAAAATTATTACTTATAATGCAAACTAAAAAAAACGAAGAATTAGAAAAGATACTAGTAAAAATCAACCAAATTTTAGAACCAGCAGAGAAAAGTCAATTTAAAACAGTTGAGTCTACAACCAATATACCAACGATTCTTCAAATCGGTTCATCAAGAACAGGATCCACATTATTCACACAATATCTTGCAGCCACTGGACAATTTTCATATCCAACAAATTTTTTATCAAGATTTTATGCTGCTCCATATATTGGGGCATTAATATACGAAATGACAACTAATCCAATATACAATTTTAGAGATGAATTTATAGACATAAAAGACAAAGGGCAATTCGTCTCTGAATTTGGTAAAACAAAGGGTTTTAAATCTTTACATGAATTTATGTATTTTTGGCGTCATAACTTTGATATCAAAGAAATTCCAACTGACCTCGACACTTTCAATAAGTCAGCAAATTTTGATAATTTTAACAAAGAGATACGATTACTTCAAAATCTTTGGGGAAAACCATTACTATTAAAAGCCCACATTGTAAATATGTATCTTCCTTCTTTATCTAAAAATCTTGACAACCCACTTTTTATACACATATACTGAAATCCTATTGATAACATAAATTCACTATTAAAGTTAAGAGAAAAGGAAAAGGGCAGTATTCATAAATGGGCTTCCTGGAAACCAAGGGAATATGACCTAATAAAGGATATGGATCCATATTATCAGGTTGCAGGGCAATTATATTTTATTGAAAAACAAATACTATCTTATAGAAAAAGCCTGGGGTCTAGATACATATCATTCTCCTATGAAGAGTTTTGCAATCATACAGATGAGATATACAGTAAAATCATGGAAAAAGTCAATGAATTATCGTATAAAAACCATCCAAAAAATAACAATATTGAGTCCCCTCCGAAAAGTCAAAAGGCAGGAACGATAATTAATTCCAAAATATTTGTAGTTATAAACAAACTATCGTTAATAACTTAATTAGTT
>RZYD01000176.1 GCA_009930445.1 Bacteroidia bacterium
TGTATATCAAAATGTTAATTGAATATTTTGGTAAAAGAGTAGATTACGACCCATACAATATTGACCTGCTTTTACCCCCCAAATACATACGCTTAAAATACCAATCAGATGCTGCCAATCAGGGTTATGCAATTATGATAAAGCATAATGGTTTTGTTTTGGCTGATGTGGTTGGTTTGGGGAAAACGATTATTGCTTGTATGATTATTAAAAAGTTCATTTATGAAAATGGCACTCATACAAAGGTTTTGGTTGTTGTTCCCCCTGCAATTGAAGATAGCTGGAGACGGACAGTAAAAGATTTTGAACTGGATAATCATTTTACTTTCATTACGCTTGGAAGCTTACACAAGATACTCGACAGAAACAATTATTCTTATCCGAATCCTGAGGAGATTGATTTAATTGCAGTTGACGAATCGCACAAATTCAGAAATGATTACACCGAAATGTATTTGGCTTTGCAGGAAATATGTAAAATGCCACGTTCAAGAGCTGCCGAAAATGGAGATTCACGAAAGAAAATAATTTTAATTTCTGCAACGCCTTTGAATAACCGTCCACAGGATATTGAAAACCAACTTTATCTTTTTCAGGACAGAAGAAACAGCACGCTTGAAAACATAAGAAACCTGCAGGAATATTTCAAACCAATTAATGAGCAGTATAAAAAACTGGCTTATGAGAAAAAACTGAATATCAAAAAACTGAAAGCGCTATTCCAGAAATTACGAGATGATGTAGTGGAACCGCTTGTAATTCGCAGAACAAGAACAGATATTGAGAGCAACAAGGAATATTTGGAGGACTTGGAAAAACAAGGAATAAAGTTTCCTAAAGTGGGCGACCCAATTGCCTTGTACTATGAATTGGATGGAAAACTAAGTGAATTGTTCTTCGATACCGTTTCTCTGATTACTAACCTTAACGAGGAAGGCAATAAAATTGACGGTTTAGGCTATTACCGTTACCGTGCAATTGAGTTTCTTTCTAAAGAGGAAGACAAGAAAATGTATGGTAATGTAGAATCCATATCAGGCAGGTTATCTGCCATTATGAAAACGCTTTTGGTGAAACGCCTTGAAAGTAGTTTTTATGCTTTCACTCAGTCATTGTCAAGATTTCAGAAGGCCATTGATAATATGTTGGGATTGTTTGATGATAACCGGGTATTTATTGCGCCTGATTTAGATATAAACAAGTTGCTCGAAGAAGGTTTAAGTTATGATGAGATTGAAGCTAAAATCAACGAAAAAGGCGGAAATAATAAGGAGTATAAAAAAGATGCTTTCGACAAAAAATTTGTTGCCTTGCTCAAGCAGGATAAAGAAAAAGTGGATGATTTAATTGAACGCTGGAGCAAAGTAATGAAAGACCCAAAACTGATTGAGTTTGCAAAACAAATTCAGGAGGAATTTTTTAAACCAAACCAAAATATTAGTGGCAAACTGATTATTTTTTCCGAATCAAAAGAAACCGTGGAAGAACTCACCGTCCGTCTTTCAAAGATTACAAAGAAAAAGGTTCTTACTGTAAGTGCCGAAAACAGAAAACAGGTTGAAAATACAATCCGTGACAATTTCGATGCGAATCTTGAAGAGGATAAATGGCAGAACGATTACGATATTATTATCACAACGGAAGTACTGGCAGAAGGAATTAACCTACACAGAAGCAATGTAATAGTAAACTATGATGTTCCCTGGAACTCTACCCGTTTAATGCAACGCATCGGTCGTGTTAACCGTATCGGTTCAAGAGCCGACAGAATCTATGTTTACAACTATTATCCGTCTGCCCATGGCGATGCTCAAATTCATTTGGTAAACAATGCCCTGCGTAAACTTCAGGCATTTCATACTGCTTTCGGTGAAGATAATAAGGTATTCTCAATTCTTGAAGAAAAAGGAGAAGGTGCTTTATTCGGTAATAAAATTCAAAAAGAAGAAAGCGAAATTCTTAAGTATCTTAATGAATTAAGAGATTTCCGAAAAAAACATCCAAAGATATTTAACGATATTTCAAAAATTCCAAATAAAGCAAGGTGTGGCAGAAAACTGCCTGACAGTAAACAAATGACTTTGCTCGACACAGAAACAGGAGAGATAAATTATCCCTTGCAGAATACATCACTGACCTATCTGAAAAGTGAAAATCATCCCGGCATTTTCTGTCTGATTACACTGGAAATGAATATTATAGAAATGAATTTCTTACAGGCAGTAAAGTTGTTTAAAGCTCCTGATTCAGAAAAAGCAATTGCCTTGCACGAATTACACCACAAACAAACACTGGCAGGTCTTGAATATTTTGAGTCGGAAAAAAATCAGGAAAATGTAAAGACAGTTTCTCGCAGAAACCTGAGTCCGGTAGAAAATAAAGCCATTTCAAATTTAAATGCAATAGTAAAAATTGCACCAACCGAACAAAAGCGAATAGCCTTACTTCGTGCTTTAGATATAATCAAAAATGGAACATTTGCTTCGAAGGGTTTGCCAAAATCCATCAGCGATTTTTTTACATCAAATGCAGGTTTAATTAAAGAACGGGATAATTTTATAGACCAACTTTTTATAACTGTGCTCGACAGGTACGACCTTTCTCCCGCTGCAGAAGAAGTGCAGCAAATAGATAAAGCACATCGGGGAATTGTAAACCCACAGATTGTAATCACTCAAAGTTTTAGTTAGATGTTATTTCAATTACCCCGAATTCGGTATAATTAAAAAGCCGCGAAAATGGCAAAACAAAAAATAATAAATGTTCAGCAGGTTTCAGTTCAGGTAATAGCTGAAAAAAAAATGGATTTTATTTGCATCACCGACATGGCTAACGCCAAAGAAAATGAAAGCAGGGCTGCTGACATTATCAAAAACTGGATAAGAAATCGTTATACGATTGAATTCCTGGGAACATGGGAACAAATGTATAATCCAAATTTTAAAGTGGTCGAATTCGACCACTTTAAAATGCAAGCCGGATTAAACTCGTTTGTTTTGAGTGTATCTGAGTGGATTGAAAAGACAAATGCCATCGGTTTTATTGTAAAAAAAGGGCGATATGGAGGTACCTATGCGCACAAAGATATCGCTTTTGAATTTGGTTCGGCAATCAGCGCACCTTTCAAACTTTACCTGATCAAAGAGTTCCAGCGACTCAAAGAAGATGAAACCAACCGTAACAAACTCGAATGGAATCTCCAGCGTACTTTGGCTAAAGTAAATTATCGTATTCATACCGATGCCATTAAGGAAAAACTGATACCCAAAGAGCTGTCGAAAAATGAGATTAATACTGTTTATGCAAGTGAAGCCGACATGCTTAATATGGCGCTTTTTGGTAAAACTGCTTTGCAGTGGCGAACAGAAAACCCCGAAGCAGAAGGAAATATCAGGGATATGGCTACCATTGAGCAACTTGTAGTTCTCAGTAACCTGGAAAGCATTAATGCTGTGCTGATCCATCAGGGCTTATCCCAATCCGAAAGACTTAATCAACTCAACCGGATTGCCATTACTCATATGAAATCATTACTTGGAAATACGCAATTGAAAAAACTGAAATAGTATGGCAGCCAACAGAATTCAATTACAGAATGCATTGCACAAACCTTACGACAGGGTTCTTTTTTCAAGAGAAGTTTTAAGTCCGGTTTTTGGTTCAGGATTTACGCTTAATTCCTCTTTGGTTCCGGCATCGGTATCGCCCAACAAATCAGAATCGGCAGCCATTGCCAACGTTTGGATTTACGGAAATATTCAATTGGACGACAACACCGAAATTACTTGCTACGAAGTTCTGTTGCAACCCAAAGTCCGCATCGAACAAAGCAAAGTTGCCATTCAGCAATATGTTCGCAAACTCCTAACAGCCGGACAAGCGGCATTAATTAATTTTGTTCCGGGAAGGGATTTCTCCCCTTTAGGGGAGATGTCCAAAGGACAGAGGGGTGTTTGGCGGCTTACATTGGTTGCCAAAGACAGTGTGCTGACCGACAAAGGGGTAAAAGAAAAAACTACTAATGCCAAACGTTACACATTTTTATTAGGCCCTTCGGAAACCTGCAAAACAGCAGCCGAACGCTTCGAAACCCTGAGCACCGAAAAGGAAATCACTTTTCAAACCCTTGTCAATGCCTTCTCGGTTGAAAAATTAAGTAAAGCATTCTTTGATGAATACACCCTGCATTATCAAATTTTTTGCGATTATCTGCAGGAATCCAATTACCGTAAATCAGTTTTCAATATTACCTTTCCTGCGGGTGCTTCAAAACAGGATGAGGATAAAGCCAGCAAACCCATCCGCGATTTTGTAAAGAAACTGCTTGGGCGAATTGTGTTTCTTTACTTCGTTCAGAAAAAGGGTTGGCTGGGTGCAAGCGATACCCATTACACCGATGGTCCTGGCGATTTCATAAGACAACTATTTAATCTATCGGGCGGGAATGAAGCCTTTTACAGCAATTGGTTAACGGTGCTTTTCTTTGATACATTAAACAAAGAAAGAGCAAACGATGATTTTAAAATGCCCGATGGTAAAATTCTGAAAGTTCCTTTCCTGAATGGGGGGTTGTTCGATAAAGAAGAATTTGACGAACATTTGCTGACTTTTAAATCAAAGCTTTTCCACAACCCCGATTTTGAAGATGTCATACTTACTGCAAAAAGCAATGGCCCCGAAAGCTATCGGGGTGCCCGTGGTTTTCTCGACTTTTTGGATGCCTTTAACTTCACGGTGTACGAAGACAGCCCCGATGACCATACTGTAGCCGTTGACCCGGAAATGTTAGGTCATATTTTCGAAAACCTCCTCGAAGACAACAAAGACAAAGGGGCTTTTTATACCCCAAAGGAAATTGTGCATTACATGTGTCAGGAAAGTTTAACGGAATACCTGTGCACCACTTTGCAGATTAAAGATGAAGTTGCAGAACGGGAAGCCGTAAGTCATTTGCTGAAAAACAAAGTAGTTGCCGATGTGCTAAAACCTGAAATTGCTGAACTTGAAAAAGCCCTGGATAATGTAAAAATCTGCGACCCGGCAATCGGTTCCGGTGCATTTCCTATGGGCTTATTACAGGAAATTTTCAGCATAAAAGAACTCATTGCTTACGAAACCGGCAAGGAATGGAAACCTGCCGAAACCAAGCTGAACATTATCCAAAACTCCATTTACGGGGTGGATATTGAAAAAGGTGCGGTGGACATTGCCCGTTTGCGTTTCTGGCTGAGTTTGGTAGTGGACGAGGAAAAGCCCAAAGCCCTGCCCAACCTCGATTATAAAATTGTGGTAGGCGATAGCCTGATAAGTAAGTTCGCTGGCGAAATTGTGGAGATTGATTGGGAACGTAAAAGCAGCGTGGGCAAAGCCGATGAATATGTAAAGAATGTACAGCGTTTATTGGTTGAAGTTGCCGACAAACAAAAGAAATACTTTAA
>RZYD01000794.1 GCA_009930445.1 Bacteroidia bacterium
AAACTCAAAGGCTCATCTGCTGTCATCAAAGGTGGCACAAAAGTCAAAAATATTCGTTTAAATTTTGAGAGTGACCATAACTTAGATTGTAAAGTCGAAGGTATCGGCGCGATGGGCTTAAAATCAGAATTTGTGAAAAAAGCTTAAAGTACTTTTTGAATTAAGACCATATAGACTAGCGTTGCGATAAAAATACTCAAAAGTGCATTTTTAAACTTTACATGTAAAGCTATCGCAATGCCCACTCCAATAATCTCTGCCAAACCATACGGATAGACTTCCCACTTCACATCTTTAAGAGCGTAAAATATCAAAATAACCATAATCATCACAGGCATATTCAGCTCAATATAACGAATCAGAGGTGAAGGCTCACGGTTACGAAAGAGTAAAAAAGGAATAATCCGTGTCGTATATGTCGCCACAGTGGCAACAATAATCGCACCAATAAGATAACTACTTTCCACTTTCCATACTCCTTTTAAAGACAATCAACACAAACGCCGCTAAACAGAGCGATAAAATTAGCATTTTTTGAGGTGGAAATAGCACCATGCCAAAAAGTCCAATGATAAGTGCTACAAAAAAAGGCTTGTGCAATCTATTTTTCTTATAAAGCTCAATAGAAAGCACGACAAATAAAGCCGTCAATGAAAACTCAATGCCTTCATAATTAAACGGTAAGATATTCCCCAAAAGCGCACCCGCAACACTGCCAAATATCCAATACGATTGATTAAGAGCCGTGATGAGCAAATAGGCTCTTTCACGGTTTGCTTCTGGTACATCGCTGGTTTTTAAAAGCGCAAACGTCTCATCGGTCAGTCCAAAGATGAGATAATGCTTTTTCCATGAAAAATCTTTAAAAGCCGATATCATCGAAAGTCCGTAAAATGTATGACGAAGATTGAGTAAAAAAGTCGCAATGCCTATCTCTAAAATAGTTGCTTGCGAAGCAAACAAGGTAAGCGCTAAAAACTGCCCTGAGCCCGCAAAAATAAACATACTCATAAACAGTGCATAGTACCAAGGAATAAGCAGTTTGGAGAGCAAAAGCCCAAATGCCATACCTAAAGGAATGTAGCCCATCAT
>RZYD01000795.1 GCA_009930445.1 Bacteroidia bacterium
AAGCAACTTATTCTGTTGAGATTATGAAAGTTTTAATTTTGCATAATAACGTCATCGCCCTGTAAAAGGCAATGAATGCGCTAATATTTCGTTATAACACTCTGGAAAACTACACTATGAAACAATTATTGATCGTCATTTTTTTTGCCTTGACCTTCATGCAACTCCGCGCACAGTCAGATATTCAGACTAAAATGCTGTTCAGTGAAAACAGCCCTGTGGAGTTCACCAGTGAATGGCAATACCTTTCAACAGATATCTATCTGCTGAATACGCCAAAATTTGATCGTTTAATTAATGAGATCGACAACACGCAGTGCAAATTTCTAAAAAAGAAAAACGAAATTGAGTTTCTAACCATCACAACCCAGCTCAAGAACCTGAAGTATTTCGGTAATAGTGAAATCGTCTACCCGATCTATAATTATAAAGTAGGCAAGGAAAAAAACAAGGCAGCCGACACCCGCTCGAGCAATGCGCATGAAGTAATCCGGCTGATTGATAACCTGCCGGTATCGACGGTTGAAGATGTTGTGGAGGCAAACATTGAGGGTCGTGCGGTTACCCGAAACCGGAAAAGTGAATTTCTGACTGTGGTTTCTGACCAATTAATTAATATCAGTAAATTCAGAAGTCCTACCGATGCTGCGTTTTATCTGGTGGGTGAAATGGGGCAATATATGAAAAGCCTTATCAGCAGCACCGACTATCAGTTTAGCACCACGATACGGCTCTTTGAAGGGAAAAATTTCAGTCAAAAGCTTCATTCCATAAAAGTATACGCCCTTCTGCCACCAGAAAAACAGGCCTCGTTCCGGACTACAGGACTCTCACGACTGGTGCAGACACCCGATAATGAAGTGAACCGCAAAATTTTGGAAGAAAACATCCGCTATAGCGATTATCCGCTTATTGTGGTAGTAAATTATAAATCGAAATATAAAATGCCGGTAATTGTTGGTGAAGAAATTACGCCGGAACTCATTGCCCAGCGCAAAAACCAGATGAAAAGCAATTATGATAACGGACTAATCAATGATGCCATTTACCGTCAGGAGGTAGCCTTTACGGAATTTCTGGAAAAATTCTCC
>RZYD01000796.1 GCA_009930445.1 Bacteroidia bacterium
TCGCCCCCCGCGCGGGGGCGTGGATTGAAACGGCTATGACGTGTCGGTCCGCGTTGACCCGTCACGGTCGCCCCCCGCGCGGGGGCGTGGATTGAAACGTCTACGAACGATGGGTGAAGATGAAAGCGCCGGTCGCCCCCCGCGCGGGGGCGTGGATTGAAACTCGTGTGGGTAGTCGGCGTGGGTAATGGCTTTTCAGTCGCCCCCCGCGCGGGGGCGTGGATTGAAACCGCATGGTCCGCGCCATTGTGATGCACCTGCCTAGTCGCCCCCCGCGCGGGGGCGTGGATTGAAACCATCCGTACCCCACAATGCGCGGCAATCTCGCCCGTCGCCCCCCGCGCGGGGGCGTGGATTGAAACCGCATGGTCTGCCTCGGCCACCGTGCTCGATGTGGTCGCCCCCCGCGCGGGGGCGTGGATTGAAACGGTCCACTCTCATGCGCCCTCCGGTCTCTTCCACACGTCGCCCCCCGCGCGGGGGCGTGGATTGAAACAAGCAGCGCGGCGTTAGCGGCAAATATACCCTTGGTCGCCCCCCGCGCGGGGGCGTGGATTGAAACAAGTCGGCAGGGGCTTGGCTAATGGTCACAGTCAGTCGCCCCCCGCGCGGGGGCGTGGATTGAAACCAATTACGTCCTCCCCGCTCCAGGGCGATGAGAGGTCGCCCCCCGCGCGGGGGCGTGGATTGAAACAAGGCGTTGACGAACGTCTAACCCCCGTGCCCGAGGTCGCCCCCCGCGCGGGGGCGTGGATTGAAACCCGAAATCATCGACAGTTTTGCGCGAGTAATCCAGTCGCCCCCCGCGCGGGGGCGTGGATTGAAACACGCAGACGGCGTAGTAGCTACCGTACTCCGAAGGTCGCCCCCCGCGCGGGGGCGTGGATTGAAACAAGAGTATGCTTGCCGAGCTTGCCCACGCAGCGGTCGCCCCCCGCGCGGGGGCGTGGATTGAAACCCTGCGTCCACAATGACGGTAGGCTCTGCCGTGGTCGCCCCCCGCGCGGGGGCGTGGATTGAAACGACCTGTCGAGCCTGTTGGGAGCCGCTGGGGGTAGTCGCCCCCCGCGCGGGGGCGTGGATTGAAACG